>OMRU01000015.1 GCA_900313465.1 uncultured Clostridia bacterium | reverse complement strand
AATCCACATTGTTCAACGCCATTACCAATGGCGATGTTTTAGCAGAGAACTATCCTTTTGCTACCATCGATCCAAACACCGGTGTGGTTGAGGTCAACGATCCTAGAGTCGATGATCTTGTCAAGATCTTCAACCCTAAGAAGACTGTTCGTGCTACTTTTGAATTCACCGATATCGCCGGTTTGGTCAAAGGCGCTAGCAAAGGTGAGGGTTTAGGTAACCAGTTCTTAGGCAACATCAGAAACACGGATGCCATCATCCATGTTGTCCGTTGTTTCGAAAACAGTGAGATCATCTCCTATAATGGTCGTCCTGTCGATCCTGTTTCCGACGCCATGGAAATCAATTTGGAATTGATCCTTTCGGATATCGATGTCTGTAAGAAGAGACTTGAGAAGGTGGAAAGAAAAGCCTTGACCACTAAAGATAAGGCTGGCCTTATTGAAGTCTCTGCTCTTCACAAGCTTATCGACGGCTTACAGAATGAGAAGATGGCTAGCGATGTTGAACTTTCTTTGGATGAAAAAGAACTCCTTAAGGAATTCAATCTCATCACAGCTAAGCCGATGATTTATGTTGGTAATGTCAATGAAGAAAGCTATGCTGATCCATTAGGCAATCCATACTACAAGGCTTTAAGTGAATTTGCTGCTGCTCATAACAGTGAATGCATTCCTGTCTCTGCCTTGATTGAAGAGGAATTATCCAAGGTTTCTGAAGAAGATAGAAACGCCTATCTTGAATCCTTAGGTACCACTCAGACTGGTTTAGATAAGATCACCATGGCTGCTTATCACATCCTTGGCTTACGTACTTTCTTCACCGGCGGCGAAGATGAAGTCAGAGCCTGGACGTATCATGAAGGTATGACTGCTCCTGAATGTGCTGGTGTCATTCACACCGACTTCCAGAAGTTCTTCCTCAAGGCGGAAGTCTATTCCTATGATGACTTGATGAAGTATGGTACGGAATTAGCAGTCAGAGAAGCTGGTAAATATATGACGGTCGGTAAGGATTACCTCGTTAAAGATGGTGATATCTTATTCATCCGTTCTGCTGCAAAGAAGAAATAAATATGGATATTCGCACTGGTTTTGGTTATGACATTCACCAATTAGAGGAGAAGAAGGATTCTTTTGTTCTTCTAGGTCAGGTGAAGGTCTTAGGCGATTTACATATCGTCGCCCATAGCGATGGAGATGTTCTTCTGCACTCTCTTTCCAACGCCATTTTATCCGGTCTTGGAAAGGAAGATATCGGATATTATTTCCCCGATAACAAGGATGAGACAAAGAATATGAGTTCTCTTGATATCTTATCCTTTGCCTTAAACGAGATGGAAAAGGAAGGCTATCACCTTTCTAATGTCGTGGTCGATATTCTCTTACAGCAACCAAAACTAAAACCATATCGTGAAGAAATCAAAAAGAATCTTGGTCGATATCTCAAGTTAGATATCTCTCGTATTGGACTATCGGCCAATACGGGTGAACATGTTGATGCGATAGGTACAAGCAAGGCTGTGGTCGTATATAGCCAAGTGCTCTTAATGAAAGATTAATGAGGTGAATTATGGATATTCAAGTCAATATCAAAACAAAACTGAAAGAAGTTCTCGCTTCTTTGAACATCGAAGCGAATGACGAGGAAATCGTCTTAAACCCATCGGATAACAGAGAACATGGTGATTATGCTTCTAACATCGCTTTCCGCAAAGCCAAGATGGCCCATATGGCTCCTCTTGATTTAGCGAATAAGGTTGCTGAATCCTTCAGCTTAGAAGGGGTAGAGAAAGTGGAAGCTGTCAAGCCAGGCTTCTTGAACTTCTTCTTAAAGGCTGATAGCCTTGGTGCCATCATCAAGACCATCGTTGCTGATCCAAAGCACTTTGGTGATTTAACTATCGGTAAGGGTAAGAAAGTCAACATCGAATATGTCTCTGCTAACCCAACTGGCACCCTTCACCTTGGTCATGCTCGTGGTGCTGCCATTGGTGATTGTCTTGCTCGTTTATATAAAAAGGCTGGTTATGATGTCACTCGTGAATACTATGTCAACGATGCTGGTAACCAGATGGATCATCTTGCTGAATCCTTGATGGTCAGATATCTTGAGCAATTTGGTAATACCACCATCCCAATGCCTGAAGATGGTTATCATGGTCCAGAAATCATCCGTCTTGCCAAAGATTTGAAGGATGAAATTGGCGATGCCTACTTAAATGATCCTAAGGCTCATTTAGAAGACTTCAAGAAGTATGGTGGAGCCAAGCTTCTTGACGCCATCAAGAAAGACTTACATGACTTCAGAGTCGATCAGGATGTCTACACTTCTGAAAAGGCAATCCGCGACAGAGGTGATGTGAAAAAAGTCTTAGAAGAATTAAAACCATATTGCTATGAAGAAGAAGGTGCCTTATGGCTCAACACCAAGAAAGATGGCGATGACAAGGACAGAGTCTTAGTCAAGTCTGACGGTGCCTATACCTACTTATTACCAGATATCGCTTATCACAATGATAAGTTTAACCGTGGCTTTGATCTTCTTATCGACTTGTTTGGTGCCGATCACCACGGTTATATCACTCGTATCAAGTCTTCTCAGAAAGACTTAGGTCACAATCCTGATCATCTCAATGTTCTTTTAATCCAGATGGTTCGTCTCTTCAAGGATGGCGAAGAATACAAGATGTCCAAACGTACTGGCAACGCCATCACCATGAAGGAACTTGTCGAAGAATGTGGTGTTGATTCTATCCGTTACTTCTTTGTCTCTCGTTCGGCTTCTTCTCATCTCGATTTCGATATCAACCTTGCCAATACCTTAGGTAGTGAAAACCCCGTCTATTATGCTCAATATACCCACGCTCGTTTATGCGGTATCTTGAACAATGCCAGCAGTTTCTTACCTGTCAACTATGATTCTGATTTGCTCAACAGCGATGCCGAAAAGAACCTTCTCTTATTCTTAAAGGATTATGAGAATGTCGTCACTGCTGCGGTCAGTGAAAACGAACCATATAAAATCACCAACTACGTTCACTCCCTTGCTCAGTGCATCAATGAATTCTATTCCAAGTGCAGAGTCATCGATGACTCTAATCCAGTTTTAACCAAACAGAGACTCGGTTTAGTGGAAGCCTGCAAAGACGTTTTAGCCAACGCGCTTGACTTGATTGCCGTCTCTGCTCCAGAAAGAATGGTTTCTGCGGATAAAAAAGATTAAAAATAATACTTGCTATTTTCAATATAGTAAGTTAATGTGAATGTGTACGTTCATCTTAAACAGAACAAAAAAATAATATTTAGAAAGATTTAAAGGAGATATTCCAAATGCCAATGAAGTCCTTAGTTAATGCCGCTTATGATGTTTTGACCAAAAGTTATGCCGATGCCGGCAATAAATCCATTCCTTGCGATTTTGCTGATTTACTCAAAGCCGTCGGTCAGGAATTAGGTTATGAAACCGAAGAAGAATTATTAGACATTGCTTCCCGTTTCTATACCGACTTGACTCTTGATGGCCGTTTCGTCATCAAGGAAGGTAACACCTGGGTCTTAAGAGAACATGAATTGTTCGAAAATATCCACATCGATATGAACGAAGTCTATGACCTCGATAACTTCAGAGATGATGATGAAGCTGGTGAAGAAAAGTCCTCTGATGAAGAAGATGGTGATGAAGACGAAGTCCTCGAAAAGAGAAACGATGACGAAGAAGAAGAGTTGGGCGAAGAATCCGAAGAGGAAAGAGAAAGAGTTCTCTCAACTGACGACGACGAATAATCCCACTACGAAAAAGCCCTCCTTAATGGGCTTTTTCTTTTCTGCTATGATAGGAGATTGATAACATGTCTTATTTTGAAAACGAAGTTGAACATGTCTTTTCTAGAATCGAAAAGGCTGATTCCATTGTCATATTCGGTCACATGAACCCCGATGGAGATTGCGTCGGTTCTGTGCTTGGTTTGAAATACGCCTTACAGGGTATCTTCCCTGAGAAGAAAATCTATGCTGTCGGTACTCGTCCATCCTTCATCAATTTTATGGATGCTAGCGATGATGTTACGGAAGAAACCATCAAGAATTCCTTATGTGTCATGGTCGATTTATCCGATGTGAAAAGAGTCGAAGATAAAAGAATCACTCTGACAGATAACATTGTCGGCATTGATCATCATGAAGCAAGTGAACCTTTTGAACATCCTTTAATCAGAGATCCAAAAGCCCCATCTGCTACTTATATCATCGCGAAGATCTTCCTTGAAAGATATCATAAGATTCCTGCTAAGGCTGCTACCCCATTATTCTTAGGTTTGATCACCGATTCTGGTCGTTTCCAGTTTGATTCCAATCCGACTACTTTTGAAATTGCTGGTGAACTTGTTAAAGCCGGTGCTGATTTCAGTTGGTGTTATAACCATTTATATGTTCAGTCCTCTAAGGACCTACGTTTCCGTTCTTATGTCTATTCTCATTTCCAGTTTGACGGCAATGTCGCTTACTTCCTCGTTCCAAGAAAAGCCTATCTTGAACTTGGTATGACCGAACAGGAAGCCGGTTGCAAGGTCAATTTGATTTCCTTGCTGGATAATCATCCACTCTGGTGCTGCTTTACTGAATTGGAAAGCGGTAAAATCAGAACGGAATTAAGAAGTAATGGCAAATTCAACGTTCAGAAAGTCGCTGTGAAATTCGGTGGTGGTGGACATATTCCTGCCTCTGGATGTCAGTTAGATAGTTTTGATCAGGTCAAAGATGTTCTTCGTGCCATGAATGAGGCAGAAAGCGTCAACTAAGATGTACGAAAAAGAATTACAGGCCATGATTTCTGCCTGCCAGAAGGCAAGCAAGGAAATCATGAGAATCTATAACAAAGGATTCCATGTCGATTTAAAAGAAGATAAGTCTCCTGTCACCGACGCCGATCTTGCCTCAAACAAGATCTTAAGAGCTGAGTTATCTCAGTTTTCTTCTATCGCCTGGTTAAGTGAAGAAGATGCCGATAACAAAGAACGTCTTACCAAGAAGGCCTTATTTATTGTCGACCCTCTTGATGGAACGGAAGACTTTGTCCAGAGAGATGGCTCCTTTGGCATCAACATCGCACTAGTTGTCGATAGAAAACCCGTGGTCAGTGTTGTCGGTGTCCCCGCTTTAGATAGTTACGCCTATGCCATCAAAGGTCAAGGCTCTTATTATGTCAGTCAGGGTAAAGAAGAAAGACTTCATGTCTCTGATAAACTTAAAGATTTGATTTTAGTCCAGTCTAAGACACATAGTTACAAAGAAGAATTAGCCGTAATTGAAAGACATAAGGATATCATTAAAGATGTAACCTACTTAGGTGCTTCCTTAAAGGCCATCGCCTTAGCCCAAGGCAAAGTTGATGCCTCGGTTCGTTTTACTCCTTATACCAAAGAATGGGATGTCTGCGCTCCTGAACTGATTGTGACAGAAGCTGGTGGCATCTTTACCGATTCCAAGTTGAATGAATTTATTTATAACCGCGAAGACGTCTATAACCATGACGGCTATTCCATGTTCAATCGCGTAGAAAACGAGATTTTACTCAAATGAAAAAATCAAGATTAGTATTACTCCTGTCCTCAATCCTTCTTGCCTCTTGTTCTAACATTCGCTTTAATACTGGTTCTAATAGTTCTGCTTCTTCCTCTTCTAGTAGCAGTACCACTTCTAGTGTCTTAAAGGAAAGTGCAACTTCTAGTTCTCTTTCTTCTATTGCAGATAGTTCTGTTTCATCCTCTAAAGAAGAATCAAGCAAGATAGACTCTGGAAGTCAAGAAACTTCCAGTGTCATTTCTACTCCTAAAGAAGGTGACATTCAGATTTATGCCTTGAATGATTTCCATGGCGCTTGTGTCCCTATGGATTATGAAGCTGGCATCTTGAAAGTCGGTTCCTTCTTTAAGGAAAAAGGAAAACAAGCCAATACATTGATTCTCAACTCTGGAGATATGTTCCAAGGTTCCTTACTTTCCAATTCCAACCGTGGTGAATTCCTCACCAAGGTCATGAACGACGTCCAGTTTGATTGCTTCACTTTAGGTAACCATGAATTTGACTGGGGTATTGATGTCATCAAGAAAAATGCTCTGTTAAAAGATGAAACCACCAATTATTCCACTCCTGTCTTAGCCGCCAATATCTATAACTATGATTTGGAAACCAAGACGGTTGGCTCTTATGCCGACTTAGGTGAGAAATATGTCATTCGCACCTTAGAAAACGGCATCAAGGTGGGTATCATCGGTTGTATCGGTACTGATCAGATCACTTCGATTACTTCTACCTATGTCGATGATTTGATCTTCCTTGACCCTGTTGAAGTCACTAAGACTCTTAGCGATGAATTAAGAACCAAAGAAGGTTGTGATGTTGTCATCCTTGATTTACACGCTGATGAAGATAGCGTCTTATCTCAAGGCTTAACCACAACAAGTTCTGTTTCTCACAAGAGATATGTCGATGCCGTCTTATGTGCCCATTCTCATCAGGGCGAAACCTCTATGGAAAATGGTGTTCCTTTTGTTCAGGCATCCTGTAATGGTAAAGCCTATAGCGATATTTCTCTTCATCTTTCCGCGAATGGAAATGTCACCTGCAACTCTTATGACTATACTTACACCAGTTTGATTTCCACTTCTATTGATGCTAACCTTCAGTCCTATTACGACTATTACTCTAGTTTAGTTGATGCGGATGAGGTTATTGGTAATCTAAGTGGTAACTTAACCAAGGATGGTAATGGTAGCACCAAGGTCTCCACCTTTGTCACTACCGCCATGGGTTGGGCTTGCAACCAGAACGGCAACAATTTCAGCATTGATTACTCCATGTGCAACACTTCCAGAGCCGATATCAAATCTGGCGTTGTCACCTTAGAAGACATGTTCAAGGCCTTGCCATTTGATAATGAAATCTATATCGGTACGGTCAAAGGTTCTGATATCTTTAACGAGATGAAATATAATACCTTCACTCGTTATGATAAGTCTGCTTTGAATCTGAATTCCACTTATACCATTGCCGTCATCGACTATCTTGCCACCCACAGAAATGCAGCAAGAAATTATGACTACTTCCCATCCTTCCAGTTAGTTGGAACACTCAAAAATAATGGCGAGTCATGGACGTATCGAGATATTTCTATCGACTACTTCAAGTCTTTAGGTAATATCAGCGCCTCTAACTACTCCTCTTATGATGCCATTCATGATGTAGATCAAGTTTTCGACGAAATTCAATAGTCAAAAGAGACACCTGAGCCCAGGTGTCTCTTTTCTTTCCTATTTTTTTGAATATAATATTCCTAGAAATTATTATCCACATGTTTATTTTCTACCATTCCCTCTTCCCTTTAAAAAAGGAGGATTTCTTTATGAAGAAAACGAAAATCACA
Source organism: uncultured Clostridia bacterium (assembly GCA_900313465.1). GTDB lineage: Bacteria > Bacillota_I > Bacilli_A > RFN20 > CAG-288 > Enterosoma. Next base: position 3,408 of record OMRU01000015.1, on the reverse strand, counting down.
TTATCCCTCCTATCCTTATGCCTTTTAATGTCCTGTGAAGAGACATCGAGTCTTACTGAGATAGAGAGTTCATCTGTTGACCCTTCTAGTCTTGTCAGTTCTGATAATCCAGTAGATGAATCTAGTATTGAGGAATCTAGCATGATCGAAGATTCCTCTAGTGACTCTTCTATTGAAGATAACAGTTCTAAAACCATCATCACCCTTCCTCATGAAGCAGGTAATGTCTCCAAACCAGGAAAGCTTGTTTTAGATGCTGTTTTACCTATGGGTGCCTCTAGTGAGTCATCCTATATGAATATGGATGTCGCTCACAGTTATTATCAAAATGAAAGTGGCTTTCCTGTCGGAACTGACTTCACGTTTGATCTCATGCCGGTAAAGAAGGAAAATGGAGTCATCGATACTTCCATTACCAAATCCAACTATAAGGCGCTTGCTAACCTTTTCTCTTTAGATCAGTTAGCGAGTCTTTTTAGCATGTTTACTAGTGAGGTTCCTGAACTTCCTTTCCCTACCGCGTATACCATGGCAGGAAATCATTTCAGAAATGTATCAAAACAGAGCAGCTTTACTGATGATGAAGTCATCACCTATGCCAATTTAAATGATAACTTTATCTTTGCTGACTACGCCAATCTCGATACGGAAGATGAAAAATATTTTGCCTATTCGATAACTCCTTTATCTCCTGAAATAGAAAATGAAGAACCAGTTCTAGAAGAAAATATGCTTCACCATCCAAAAAGAGCCAATGATGATATAAGTAATGCTACTGATGATATCTTTTCTTCTTTAGAACCTATCTTATCGGCAACAGGTATTGATCCTGAAACATTAAGCATGCTGTTAAATACCATGGAAGATCTATTTGCCACCATTGATACTGGTATCGATATGGATATCAAAAAGAAGACCAAGAATGGTATCACGGATTATCAATATGATATTTGTATCAACGACGATGGAGTAGAAGAAGTCAATCAGTTCATCCATGATTCTCTTTCTTTACCAGAAGAAGTCTCCGTCTCCTTTAAAGCAGTCGAAGGAAAAGATTCTCTTATCGAACCACTTCATATCACTGCTGATTACAGCAAGAATGAAGAAGGTGGAATCAATTTAGAGTATATCAACCTCGATATCGCCTTAACGCTTAAGATCTCCGCTGGTATGATGAAAATTCCATTCAATCTAGCTATGTCTTTAGACTTAACCTTTGATCAGGGTGTCGAGATGTTAGAAGAAAATCATTTTGAAACTCTATATAGCAAGTTTGAAGGTATCAACCAGGACTATCAAGAAGCGCAAGCCTATTATGAAAAAGGTTTAAGTTATTGTAAGCCATCCACCACGGATATCACTCTAGCCGGCTTTGAAGAATATGAAAACTACACCAACAGTTATCCTTCTCTTTCTCCAAGAGTAAAACAAATTCTTAGCGACTCACTAAGCTATGATGAAACAAATGGTATTACCATCAAGTATCTCGGTTCAGATGTCGTTTTAAATAACAAGATTGCGGAAGCAAAGAGAATCAAAGCAAATGTCATCAACAAGTGGAATAATACTTCCTCCTTTACCTTAGATAACATCGCTTCAATTCTAGGTACTTCCACTTCTGGTCTTGCCTCTTATAAGAATTATCTCGCCGCTTTAGAAGAAGATGAAAAAGGTCAAGAAATCATCACCGCCTTAAATACCTTCCTCGATTCTCATCTTGCCCAAAGGAATGAAGCCTTAACCACTTGTGTGAATCATCTTGATGAACTGAATAACAATCTACTCTCCCTTGAAAAAGCAAAGCAGATGACTACTGATTACAAAAATGAAAATCAGGCTATCCTCGTCGATAGAGTGTATGTCACAAGCGCTTATCTAGAAACCTATGAAGAACTCCTTCAGCATCGTCAAGAATACTTTGATAACACCCTTCTAGCCTACTCTGACCACATCAAAGCTTATATCTTAAAAGAAGAGTTGGATGTAGAAAATCTTGCGTCTTCCTTAATGGAAAATTACCAGGATATCACTTCTTCTTATTCTTCACGAACTAAGTTATTTGAATCTAGTACACTGAGAACAAGCGGTCTTAAACTTGAAATCGGAATAGTGGAATTAACAAACTACTATCAGACTTTAAGAAATGAAGCTCAGGCTTATAAAGAAGATTATCAGAATAAGATCGAATCACTAGAAACCAAAGACGAATGGGATATCTTAAAAGAAGAAATCAACCATACTATCCTCCTTCTTGATACTATCGAAACTGACCTCTATGAGACAAATGAATTGACCATAGAGTTAAACGAACTTGTGATCCAAGGCGATTTGATTGAATTTTAAAATGACGGGTGGCTAAACCACCCGTTTTCTACTTTTTGTTTTCGTTAATGATATTGATAATCTGATCTTTACAATCTAAGATACTAGCAATTCCAGGAGATAACAAATCCTGAGCAAGGCTTGCTGCTTTATGGATCATATGATTGTCATAAGAGATAAGCTTATCCGCATAAGAAAGAAGTCCAGCTAGATAACCAGCAAGTCCATCTCCTGAACCAGCCTTGGCTAAAGCTGGGGTAAGAATGATTTCATCTTGATATACTGTTTTGTCGTTAGAAACTAAAACAGAAGAAGACGACTTTAACAAGATATGACAAGAATGTTTTTCAATAAACTTCTTTGCATCCTCAACATAATCCAAGGCTTCTCTTGAATGAATATCGCTATGAAATAGTCTTCTTGCCTCACCAAGATGAGGAGTCAATAACACTCTTGGTCTATATTTCAGGATATCGACTTGAGAAAGTAAGACTAGACCTGTTGCATCAATAACTAGATTTCCTTCATAACGACTTAGAAGTTTACTTAACAGGCTAAGATTTTCTTTGCTTTCTTTGATTCCAGGACCAAAAAGAATGGAGGAATAATTCTTCATCATACTCTCTAGTGTCTCATCATCATAGACAAGAGAATCAAGACTAGACATGGAAGGCTGGAAGATCTGAGTCAGAGGACTTCTACTTGCTACGATAGGATAAATCGTACAAGGCACACCTAAAGCGGTATAGCCGTTTCCAGAAAGAGAGGCAAACTGGCTGCTGATCACTATGCCATTTGGATATGACATACTTCCACCAAGAAGAAGCGTCTTACCAAAGTCGTTTTTGATAGCTTTTGGGTCACGTTCAAGATAGATTTTTCTGATATCATCACGAAAGTTCATTTCAATATATTTCCTTTAGTCTGTCTTTGGCTTCTTTTATTAGTGTAGCAATCTTCTTCTGATAATGGGATATCGATTTCTCACAATTCAGTTTTAGTTGCTTATAAATCTTCTTTGATGGCTTAGCAAAGATCTTCTTTTCTGTTTCAGATTGATAAATAGAAAGATAGTTTTTAATCTTC
>OMRU01000250.1 GCA_900313465.1 uncultured Clostridia bacterium | reverse complement strand
CCCACTTGTTGACGACAATGATGACTGGTTTATGGTTGTCGATTGCATAAGAGGAAACATGGATATCCTGAGAGACTAAGCCTTCGCTAGCATCGACAAGCAAGAGAATGATATCTGCTCTTTTGGCAGCATCGGCAGAACGGATGACCGCAAACTTATCCAAGTCTTCTTCCACCTTGCCAGGACGCTTGATACCAGCTGTATCGATCATGACATATTTCTTGCCTTCTCTTTCAAACTGGATATCGACGCTATCTCTGGTTGTACCAGACATTGGGGAGGTGATAACTCTATTGGAGCCGATGATCTTGTTAGCCATAGAGGATTTACCAACATTTGGTCTACCAAGTAAAGCAAAGGTAAGACAATCCTTATAAGGATCAGATTCAACCTTTGGTAAACGGGCGATGATATCATCTAACATATCACCAAGACCGATACCGTGTTCTGCCGAAATCGGATAAGGATTATCAAAGCCTAACTGATAGAAGTCATAAGCGTTACCTAAAAGGGTGTTATCATCGATTTTGTTGACGACAAGCATGACTTTTTCGCGATAAGGATATAACTTCTTAGCGACAAAGACGTCATTGTTGGTTAAACCAGCTCTGCCATCCACGACAAATAAAATTAAATCAGCCTGTTGGCAACCAAGTTCGACCTGAGCCTGAACTTCTTTCTGGAAAGGAATGTTTTCACCAGTGACACCACCGGTGTCGATCAAAGTGAATTCCTTATCCAACCAATGACCGGTGCCATAGTTTCTGTCACGAGTGATACCAAACTGACGTCCGGTGATTTCCTGACGAGAATCAGATAAACGGTTAAACAGAGTGGATTTACCACTGCTTGGAGAACCGACTAATGCGACTGTACCATATTGTTCCATACTTCTTCACCTACTTTCTTTTTAAAGAACTCGATGATGGCATTGACTTCTTCCTCGATGGTCAAATCAGAGGTATCTAATTCAATGGCGTCATCCGCCTTCATCAATGGAGAGTTTTCACGATGGGAATCGATGTAATCTCTCTTTTCAATTTCTTTCTGAATCTCTTCCACACTGGCGTTGGAGATTCCTTTTTCGACGTTTTCTTTTTGTCTGCGAACAGCTCTGGCATAACTAGAAGCGACCTGATAGATCTTCAAGGTGGCGTCTTTTAAGACGACCGTACCGATATCTCTACCATCCATGATGACATTTTCGCTTTTGGCCATCTCGCGCTGGAGTTCGACTAATTTTTCTCTGACTTCCTTATGAGCACAAGCATAGGAGACCTGAGAGGAGACATCAGGCATACGCACGCGAGAAGTGACATCTCTTCCATTGAGATAGACTTTACCTTCTCTATCTTCTTTGATATCACATTCTGGAAGAATGGATTTGGCTGCTTCTCTATCTTTGGTATCTAATCCCTTTTCCAGCATTAAAAGAGTTACAGCACGATACATAGCACCAGTATCGACATAAAGGAAATTCAGGCGCTTAGAGATAATCTTGGCAGCTGTGGATTTGCCGCTGGCTGCTGGGCCATCAATGGCAATAGAATAATGATTCATTTTAAAATACTCCTGTCACAAACAGAATGATAAAAGCAACTACGATCAAACAAAGAGGAATAAAGACAGCCAGAAGAATACCACCTTGGGTTAAGGTGTGTTCTCTTCTCTTTCTTTCTTTTTGTTTCTGCTTATATCGTTCCTTCATTTCTTTCTTCTCACTCTCCTGAGAATAACTTTCATGAGAGGCAATCAATTCATCAAGAGTGACAGAAAGAGTGTTTTTCTTAATCCCATCTGAAGAAGGTGGAAGAGGATTCTCTTCAGGGGAAAGATGAGAAACGGGTGGGAGATTCTTGGCCACGTCTTCCTGCTCTACAAAAGAATAGACATCCATATTGGAAATCTTTTTTCTCAGAGATTGATATTTGATGACGCGACTTTTTTTCTCCATGAAACCACCCCTAATAGATTATAGTGAAATCTTGCTCTTTTTCCTAGATAAAGCGAAGATTTTTTCCTGGTTTGTATTGTTTTTCAGCCGTCATTTTCATACAATATTATGCATGCCGTTATAGCTTAGTCGGTAGAGCATTCGATTCGTAATCGAAAGGTCGGCGGTCCGATTCCGCCTAACGGCACCAT
>OMRU01000124.1 GCA_900313465.1 uncultured Clostridia bacterium | reverse complement strand
TTTATCAGAGAGTCGTCGACTGTATTTTAAAGTATGGTTTAGAACCAGTCGTCACCCTCTACCACTGGGACTTGCCACAGTTTTTGCAAGACCGTGGTGGGTTTGTCAACGCGAGAATTGTTGATTACTATGCGAAATATGTTGAGGCAGTGGCGAAAACTTTTAAAGGTAAAATCAAGACATGGATCACGTTTAACGAACCACAATGCTTTATCGGACTAGGGTATAGTGGTAAAGAACATGCGCCTAAGATTCATGCCTCATTAAAAGAAATCATCAAGGCTAGTCATAACGTGCTTCTTTGTCACGCCAAGGCCTATCAGATTCTAAAGGGCATCAACCCAAATTGTCTGGTCACTTTCGTCAATACATTCTCCGTCAACATTCCTGTAACCAAAGATAAGAAACTGGAAGTATTCTGTTATCAACACACTTTTGATATTCCAGAAAATGAGAATCAGTTCTACAACACTGTCATCTTCACAGATCCTTTATATCTAGGTTGTTATCCAAAGGAATATGTTGCTTTAGCTAAGAAAAATGGTGTTGTGTTTTCCAAAGAAGACATGGCTTTGATTAAATTATCGAGACCTGACCGCATCGATATCAACATCTATTCAGGAAATTACTTCTATTTGGATGAAAAGGGCGATGTGCAATACCTAGACCAGGTCAAAGAAGAGGAAATCACTTCCTTTGACTGGCTTAGAGCAAGACCAAAAGTCTTATATTATGGCCCAAAGTATTTCTATCAGAGATATCATCTTCCTATCGTCATCTCTGAAAATGGTGTCTGCTATGAAGATGAAGTGGATCATGATGCCGTTCATGATGAAAAGAGAAGCAAATTTATCCTAGATTATTTTGCTGAACTGAAACACGCCATTCATGATGGCATTGATATCAAAGGCTATTATTACTGGTCTTTAGAAGATAACTTCGAATGGGCCTTTGGTTATAGCAAACGTTTTGGCCTTGTCTATATCGACTATGACAATGGTCTAAAACGTATCAAGAAAGATTCCTTCTATACTTATCAGAAACTGATTAACGAATCGAAAAATGGATAAGCCGCCTGGCTTATCCATTTGTTTTTAGTTGATCTTCTTAACGGTCTCGCCTTCCTGAACATGACCGGTGACATAATGTGGAGTGATAGGGAAGTAATGATCATCGATCTGGTTGATGAGACATTCAGCAGCCTGTTTACCAAGTTCGTCAGAATTCTGAACATAAGTGGTGATGGTTGGGCGATAGACACGGGTGATGCTAGCACCATCGTATCCAACAACCGAGATATCATCCGGAATCTTAAGACCATATTGGTTCAAGGCGGTGATACCACCAAACAAAGAAATATCATCAGGATAGAAGATGCAGGTAGGTCTTGGGTCTAACTGCAGCAAGGCCTTGGTTGCTCTTCCAGAAGCCTTTGGATCGTGGAAGATACCCTCAATGATATATTCTGGTCGGATTTCAATGCCGTTTTTGATCATGCCTTGGCTGAAACCGGAAAGTCTCTTTCTGGTGACATCGGTGTTTTCACCATGAATGAAGGCAATTCTCTTATGACCCATGGCTGCGACATAATCCACGAGTTTTTCTTCACCTTCGATGTTATCTGACATGATGGCGGTAGCAGAAGAGAAGATATAGTCGATGGTGACAGTTGGAATGGTGGAATTGACCAGTTCGATAACCTGAGGATTGTTGAAGTCCTCGGTAACGACGATGACACCATCCATGTTTCTGTATTTTGCAAGTTCGAGATAGGACATCTTGGAATTGCGACTTAAGAACGTGATGCAATATCCAGCGGCTTCTGCCGTCTGTTTGATGGCTTCAAGAATGCTGGAGAAGTATTCGTGACGTAAACTGCCGTATAACGTCGCATCGTAATAAACGATACCGATGTTATAAGTCTTCTTGGACTTTAATGCCATAGCATAAAAGTTTGGAACATAGCCCATTTCCTTAGCTACTTTCTTGATTGTATCAATTGTAGCCTGGGATAATTCTGGTGAATCATGCAATGCTTTAGAAACGGTAGCAGTGGATGTATTGCACTTAATTGCGATATCTTTTAGTTTAACCATAATTTGCCTCGACCTATTATAACATAGTAAACGATTTCGATGGCAAAAATAATAAAAAATTTTGAAAACTATTTGGAAAATCATATTAAATATCGAGTTTCTGCGTAATTGTTAGTCAGTTCTTCGAAAATGCAACGAAAAATAGATAGGTGTTGCATTTGATTTGAAAACTATGTGGAGTTAGATATAGCCTAGGAAGGGGATTTGCCCTATTTAATAATAAGAATACAGGTGGTTTTATAGGCGTATTTACCCATTGATAAGAACTTTTGCTTTCTGAAAATAAGTTTTTTTGTTTTCCGAGCACAGCCTTTCGGCAAATGACTTTTTGCTACATTCTGATGCTTGTATAATTCTAATTAGATAAATAAGGAGAATACTTTTATTATGGATACTAATGCATTCCGTTTAGATGGTAAGGTTGCTTGGATTACCGGTGGTTCTTATGGCATCGGTTTTGCTATTGCTTCCGCTTATGCTCAGATGGGCGCTAAAATTGTTTTCAATGATTTAAATGAAGAAAAGATGAAGATGGGTATCGAAGCCTACAAGAAGATTGGCATCGATGCTAGAGGCTTTGTCTGTGATGTCACCAAAGAAGATCAGGTTGTCGCTCTTGTTGACGAAGTCATCAAGGAATTTGGCCATCTTGATATCTTGGTCAACAACGCTGGTATCATCAAGCGTATTCCAATGACAGAAATGAAGGCCGAAGAATATAGACAGGTCATCGATGTTGACTTGGTCGCTCCATTCATCTGCTCCAAGGCTGTCATTCCTCATATGATCAAGAACGGTCATGGTAAGATCATCAACATCTGCTCCATGATGTCTGAACTTGGTAGAGAAACTGTCTCCGCCTATGCTGCTGCTAAGGGTGGCTTAAAGATGCTCACCAGAAATATCTGCTCTGAATATGGTTCTGCCAACATTCAGTGTAACGGTATCGGCCCTGGTTACATCGCTACTCCACAGACTGCTCCACTCAGAGAAAAACAGCCAGATGGTTCCATGCATCCATTCGATGCCTTCATCAGAGCTAAGACTCCAGCCAACAGATGGGGTGAACCAGAAGACCTTCAGGGTCCAGCTGTCTTCCTTGCTTCCGACGCTTCCAACTTCGTCAACGGCCACGTCTTATATGTCGATGGTGGTATCTTAGCCTATATCGGCAAGCAGCCTCAGTAATTCACATTACTAATTACGAATTTCAATCCCTTGCTTCACGCAAAGGGAGAAAGGATACTTCAAAAATGAAAAAAATCACGAAGTTCATGTCTTCATTAGCACTTATCGGTAGCACCTTAAGTATGGTCGGCTGTGCTCACACAGTCGATGCTGTTGTCTATGGTGTCGATAAAGTTGCTAGCAATTGTGGCATCATGATCTATAAGGCTGATGTCAGTGTCAACAATGGTAAAATCACTGCCGCCTCCCTTGAAGAAACTTATTCCCCTAACGTCTGGGCAAGACTGACTGAAGAACAGTCTCAGACAGTTGATTCTGTTTCTACCTATGACAAAGATAACAACAAGATTTATTTTGCTAAATACATCTATGTTAATGGTATGAACTGGGTTGCTAGCGTCAAAGGCAATGTTGTCGAGGATTATACCTCCAGATACAACGAATATGTTGCCTATTCTGCCGTTGGTGCCGCTAGCGATAGTGCTGCCGCTGACTTGATTCGTTATCTTTCCGTTTCTGACTCCTCTCAGTATAAGTTAGGCACGTATGCCAACACTTATTTCAACGATGTCATGAATGGTA
>OMRU01000237.1 GCA_900313465.1 uncultured Clostridia bacterium | reverse complement strand
TATCTCCCATAATGGAGATACATGGATGACTGGAAAGAACACCTAGACATAGGACTAGAATACTTGAAAATAAATTGAATTTTGCCATAACTTTACATACCTTTATGCCTTGGATTATAACACAAAAATAATAATTTCAATAAAAATGTTAATTTATCCATAAAAATATATGAATAATAGGCATTTTTATTGAAATAAGATTAAAATTTACAGCAAAAAGATGAAAAAACCAAAACTATCCAAGCTTTGGTCTCTTGGTGATACCATAAGCGTTTCCGTATGTCTGATCAGAAATCTTATAGATGTAGTTTTGATCTTCTACTGGTCCGATATCATCATTGCGATGAGACCATTCTCCTGGCCAGAACTGATTGAGCCTAAGTGTATCGTGATAGATTTCAAGTTGACCCATTTCACTGCTGGTGGATAATCGATCAAACTCTGGCATATCGCTTAGATCGATAATCGCGCTAAGATAACCAGAAGAGGAAATCTCATCCAAGCCAATCAATCGAATATAGTCGTTTCCATTGTCAATCCAACGGATTCTGAAGGTATAGAACCCAGAAGAGAACAATCTGACAGTGCCACTGATTCTTAACTTCACACCATTCTGCTGGAAAAGAGAGACATGATCCATAGCAAAACTATCAGGACAGTTTGATAAATAATAATAAATCTTTCTTCCCGTGATTTCGGCTCTGAAGACATATAAGTCGGATTGATAACAGATTCCTTCGAGTCTTTCATGATCCGATAAGGAATAGTTGGTGATGGTCTCTTGATGGATACTTCCACTTTGAAGCGTATATTCCACCTTGATTGCATAACGATTCTTATCTTTCAAGATGTCATCCACTCTGAGATAAACATCAAAATTCCCTTGTTCATCCTGAATGATTTCATCGGTTTCTTTTTTATCTACACCATCTAAAATCAGTTTTAAGTTTTCATGCTGATTATAGCCTTTTAAATGGAAATAGAGATATTCAGTAGCGTGTTGACTTCTCACCTCATAATTCATCGAATAATAAGTGGTCAAAAGATTATCTTTTTCGCGATAGACGAGTTTGACATTATCATTCCAGACTTCAAAAGAATATTCATAACTCTTTTCTTCACTGACAAGATAATCACAAATGCCAGATAACTGTCTTGAGGAAATATCACCAGTGGAGATATAGATACTTTTTGTGTCGCAAATTCTAAAGTACAGGTTATACCAAGCACCTTCTTTTCTAAGAGTCGTGACATCTAAAGCAAAATCAAAAAAATTATCGTGCAAGTCAAAACTGATAGAAAGACTATCTTTTGAATCATCCTGGGTGTTATCGATAACAAAGGTTGAAGATTCATGTAGTTCCGGTAAAAGAAGTTGGCCTGTTAAAGAAAGAAGAACCTTTCCTTCTTCATTCTTCTTTAAGGCGAAGTCTACTATAGTCAGCTCATTTTCCGTAATAGGCTTATCCTCAGGAGAGGAGATTTCTATTCCACTAGAAATCGGGTTGTCAGTCTGACAACCCGTCAAGAACATAGCTAGAAGAGAAAACAGACAAACGCATTTCTTCATAGAACTATATTATAAAATTTTTTAGTCAAATGTAAAACTGATCAAGGAACGACTCTCAAGAGAATAATTGTAGAACTGATGTTCTAATCTGACGCTGATCGTCTTCATCTCATAAGAGGTATTAGCAATAGCAAGTGAGTACTTGTCACCCTTTTTAAAGGCGATGGCAAGAATCGATTCATCATCACAAAGTGTAGATAAGGAATACGTCGTCACATCCTTTTCAATATGAAGCATATGACTGATCGCAGCTAAGCCATAATAAGCAGGACGTTTGGTATAGATTAAACTACCATCTTGGTCAGTATCGATATTGACCACACCATAACAGGTAGATTTCTGGCCGATGTTTGGTCCACCATTGCTATCGAGAATCAGATTCCAGTACAAAGTACCACTTAAGCCTTGCTGAAGCGCCTTGATGGTGGTATTTCTGCAGACATACATCAAGTCGGTATCAAAGCGAGAATCATGTTCCCACTCAGTGATTTCTGTCATATAGACTTCCTTTTCTGGATAGAGTTCACGAAGTTTTCTTACACCAGTAGGAATACTCTCTGACCCATAGCCGTGTATGGCAATCGCATCAAATAAATTGCGGTGCTCCTCTTCGGCAAATTCATTTCCTAAATAGGAGTACATACCCGGTTCACAATTGTGATC
>OMRU01000021.1 GCA_900313465.1 uncultured Clostridia bacterium | reverse complement strand
GATTGTAATATGGACAACCACGGCACTTGGATATGATAAATGATAGGAACAATAATCGCTAAGACAATATGCGGGATAAACCAAGGTAGTTCTTCTATATCATTTGCAATATCAACAATTTCATCAGAATTTTTATCGTAATAAAGGATAAAAATTAAAGCAAGGGCAAAGAATGTTGTAACCAATAAGCCAATCACACTCAGGGTAAAATATAGATGTCTGGTGGCTGGTTCATAATGTGTCGCGTCATGTGGATAATAAATACTATCTACTGCATGACGAAGCAGATAATCATCTTTCATCTTGGCACGTAATTCTTCTTTTTTATTAGGTGCCTTGTAAACAACCGAAACAGGATTGGAGCCTATATCAGAATCATAATAAAATGCTCTATCAAACATATTGTTGCCCCTAAATCTAAGTGAAGATGACAATAGCCACTTGCTACTATAATCAATATTTTCTGCGAAAGTCGATTTGCCATCGACACGATAGACACCAGAAACTGTGACTTCACGAATATATAATTTATATTCATAGTTATCTACAGAAAGTCTTGCCAACTTTAACTTTTTACCAACCGCATCTTCTACTCTATATACCCCAAGATCATGAAAGCCAGCATGTCTAATCATTTCCTCACACAAAGCATAACCAATAGCAATTTGAAAGTGAGCTGTAGGTTTACCTCCTATGATAAATGTTGTGTCACTAGGCAAATCATTGCAATGCATAGGGAATCTCATACCATCAAAAGGAGATTGAGAACCTTCATCATAGCATCTCAACTGAAACTCTTGATAAAAATAATATCTTTCATCTGATTTTTCAAAATAACTAATCTCATCATGCCATTTTGCTGGGAATCCAAACGACTCAATATACTCGTATTCCTGGTCATAGATATAATCAACTTTGGCCTCAGCTACTTCTGATTCAAAGTGAGTCAAGTCATAAATATTGGTAATAAGGATTATGGATAAGCATGTCATTACCAGTGTCAAAATTCGAAAAATAATCCGTTTCATTTTTTACCTCACATTGTTTTGATTTGTAGGGTGGCAACTTGGAATCATTTCTGCTTCAGCTAATCTTTTTTAAGTTTTTTCTCTTTTACTTGTTAACAGAACTAAATTTTCATCATGCTCTGTTTAGTCAATCAAATTTTATCATTTTTTGATTATTTATTGTACACATTTATTTTTTTGCTGCGTATTGCAGCATAAATAAAAACCATACTATCTAAGAAATATCACTGGAAAAAATAAAAACCATACTATCTAGAAAATATCACTGGAAAAATCATTGCTTTTTGAAAAAATATGACATTTTGCTAATAAATCTTATTATTTCTAAAACAATGATACGGATTTATTCCATGTATTTTTGTCCTATCAGCACACAATCTTCAAATATGTAAAATTTAACACCTGTATAATAAAAAACTAATCACCAAAAAAGACCATCATCAACCTGCCATAAAGCAAGTCAACAATAGTCTTATTAGATTACTATCTCTTCTTGAACTGAGACATCATCATTCTGGCAGCCATAGGATTGCGCTGGAAATTCGCCATCTGCTTTTTCATGGTATCAAAGGATTCCACAAGCTTGGTGACATCATTTGGTTGGACACCAGCACCCTTGGCGATACGAATCTTACGAGAAGCCTTGATGATTTCTGGTTTCTTTCTTTCCTGACGAGTCATGGAATTGATGATGACTTCGGTCTTCTTCAACATTGCCTGAGCGGCATCGACCTGTTCATCATCCATCTTTGGCATATTAGGAAGCATCATAAGAATCTTCTTAAGAGGACCAAGACGGTTCATCTGCTTCATCAAGGAAAGCATATCAGTAAGGTCGAATAGACCCTGTTGCATACGACGACTTGTCTTCTCAGCCTGAGAAGCATCGATCTTTTCCTGCATCTCTTCAACAAGGGAGACAATATCGCCCATGCCAAGGATACGATCGGCCATTCTGTCAGGATGAAAGTTTTCAAAGTCGCTGACTTTTTCACCAACACCAGCATACTTGATTGGGATACCAGTAAGTTTCTTGATGGATAAGGCAGCACCACCACGAGAGTCGCCATCGAGTTTGGTCATGATAAGACCAGTGATCTTGATCTTGGAATTGAAGGCGAGAGCAACATTGGTAGCATTCTGACCAACTAAGGCATCCACAGTCAATAAGGTTTCATCGACATGGATGATAGACTGAATATCCTGTAACTCCTTCATGAGTTTGTCATCGATTTCAAGTCGACCGGCAGTATCGAGAATCAAGATATTGTATTTTTCCGCTACTGCTTTTTCATAAGCAGCCTTGGCGATAGCAGGAACTGGTGTTCCTGTCTTATCAGAATAAGTGTCGACCTGTGGTTCACACTTCAAACCTAAGTTGGTCAACTGTTCGATGGCGGCTGGACGATAGACGTCAAGAGCACCAAAGAGAACCTTCTTCTTGTTCTTGGTTTCAAATAACTGCGCAAGCTTGGCTGCCGAGGTGGTTTTACCCGTACCCTGTAAACCGACCATCATGATGACCGTTGGCTTACCATCCATACGGAAAGGAATATCGTTATCACCATCGCCGAGAAGTTTTTCCATTCTATCATGGACAATCTTGACGACCATGTCACCAGGAGAGACCTTGCTTAAGACCTTCTGGCCGATAGATTCTTCTCTGACTTCCTTGATGAAGTCGCTGACTACATCATAATTGACATCGGCTTCCAGTAATGCTTTTCTGACTTCAGAAAGCATTTCATCCATATTCTTTTCTGTTAAGGTCGCCTGACCGCGCATCTTCTTAAAGATGCCAGAAAGACGGCTAGATAATCCTTCAAATGCCATAACCTAATTCTCCTTTGATTTCATCTATGATTGTCTGACGCAATGTCGAATCTTCTTCTTTGGATAACTGATCAAGAAGAGTATTGATCTTCTGATTTCTTTTTCCAAGCTGAAGCGTTTTTTCGTATTTGCTGAGTTGTTTTTCTCCATGGGAGAGGGATTCAAAGATGGCGTTGCGAGAAACTTCTTCCAGTTGACTGATTTCGGTGATGGAATAATCATCAAGATAGAACATCTCCATACGATGATAGATGTTTTCCGTCAACAGTTTGCCATAGAGAAGTAGAAGTTGAGCAAACTTCTCTTTTTTCTGTAATTCGTTTTCCATAACCTAGAACACGAAAGTGATCAAATCCACCAGACAGAAGAGAATACCGAAGATAAAGAAGGTATACCAGAAGCGGGGATATTTATAGAAATGAATTCTGTCCTCCCACTGCTGAATGATGGCAAAGGCAAAGGACAATGCCACACTGGTGAGAATTCTTGCTAAATAATAATCGGGAATCAACTTCTGGAAAAGGATGCTGATGGCCAAATTCATGATGAGGATGATCACAATTTGAAGTATGAATCGATAGTTCATTATGCCACCTCTCTTTCATCGCCGATTAATAAGCCATAGAGATACTTATCCAGATCGAATTCTTCGAGGTCATCCATCTTTTCACCAAGACCGATAAACTTCACCGGTAAGGCAAGTCTATCGCGGATAGAAAGGATGATACCACCCTTGGAGGTGCCATCCATCTTGGTGATGACAATACCGGTGATATTGACCGCCTCTTTAAAGACGCTGGCCTGATCAATACCGTTTTGACCGGTGTTGGCATCAATGATAAGAAGTGCTTCATGAGGTGCTTCAGGAATGACTTTCTTGATGACTCTGACCATCTTGGAAAGTTCATCCATCAAGCCTTTCTTGTTCTGTAATCGTCCAGCGGTATCCACCATGACGAGATCATAATGTTCTTCTATGGCCTTCTTCATGGCATCAAAACACAAGGAGGCTGGATCAGAATTTGGTTTAGAGATGATATCAACGCCAACACGAGAGGCCCAATACGTGAGCTGTTCGACAGCGCCAGCACGGAAAGTATCACCAGCAACAAGCAGGACCTTTTTACCGCGCATCTTATATTTATGAGCAAGTTTTGCAACCGTAGTCGTCTTACCCACACCATTAACCCCGCACATGAAGACAACCGTTGGTCCATCTTTGGCAAACTGGATATCGGTCGAGAACGATCCGCCCTTATTGGCATAAGAGACAAACATCTTATCGATGAGAAGTTCGTTTAATTCACTTGCATCAGTGATCTTCTTGGCACTGGCTTCTAAGGCAGTTTCCTTAATCAGTTCCAAAGAAAGGGAGACACCGACATCAGCTTCAATCAAAATGCGTTCAAGAGAATCAAAATAATCCTGATTGATAACCTTGTTGGTAGCGGCAAGTTTCTTCAGTCGTTGGGTAAAACCGATACGAGACTTATCCAAACCAGCAACATATTTGTCTTCAATCTGTTTTTCTTTTTCCTTGCTGGAGAGTTCCTTGACAGATTCCTGTTCTTCTTTGGCGACAGGACTATCCTTTTTTACTTCTTCTTTTTCCTTATCCTGACGATGGGAAAACTTATTCTTGAGAAAATTGATTAAACCCATATTAATTACCTACTTTCTTGCTTAGGGCATCACTGGCCGCATTGATTTCCGCTTCTTTGGTATTATGGCCCTTACCGATGCCAAGAGAAACATCACCATATCTGGCTTCCACCGTAAAGCAGACGTTCTCCGAATTGAGATTCTCCTGCTTGATGACCACATATTGGATGACTGCACCTTTGAGCATCTCCTGTAGACGAGACTTGGAATCTCTCTTGTTGGAGACATCGATAGCCTCATCAAGAAGAGGCGAATAGATCTTAATCAGCAACTGACGAACAAAATCATAGCCTTGATCGAGATAGACAGCGGCAATAAAGGATTCAAAGACATCCTCATCAATATGCTTATGGAACTTGGTGTTATCCTTCTCACCCTGAGAATAGCGGACTAATTTATCAAAGCCATAGACTTCCTCAGAAAGATGAGTCAAAGTCTGTCCACCGACAAGAGCGGATCTCATCTTGCTCAAGATACCAGAATTACCGCTTGGGTTAGCCTGGTATACCAAGTCTCCGACAATCATATCTAAAAGAGAATCGCCTAAGAATTCTAAGCGGTCATAACTAGGACAATCCTTATGTTCGTTGGTATAAGAAGCATGCGTAAAAGCCTGCTCATAGATACTTACATCATGAGGAGTGATATCAAAACGCTGAAAAATCTCTTCTAAACCATTAATCATTGTTATTTACAGAGTCGTGAAACTCTTCCTTGATCTTATCGACAATCTTGACATCGATCATCTTCTTACAGACACCGATGGCATGATAGAAGGCATATTCATTGGAATTGCCATGGGCTTTGACACAAACGCCATTGATACCAAGAAGAATCGCACCGCCATACTGACGATAATCCAGAGTCTTTCTCATTCTCTTAAAGCCCTTGGAAGAGAAAAGATAACCAATCTTGGTAAGAAGATTCATCTTGAAGGATTCCTTGATGAGGTCGTTCATCATCTTGGCAACACCCTCACAGGCTTTTAAGAAGATATTTCCAGGATAGCCAGGAGTGACGATGACATCATGACTTCCATCTAAGGCTTCACGAGCCTCGACATTACCTTTGAAGCCAGGAAGATTTCTTTCTCTCATCAAGCGATAGGCGCCGACGACTTCATCAGTCCCTTTCCCTTCCTCAGCACCATTGGTAAGAATATACACGCTTGGATTTTGATTCTCTAAGACATGCTGATAATAAAGTCTACCCATGATACCAAACTGATAGACTTCTTCTTCGGTATCATAATTGTTGGCGCCGATATCTAAAATAACAGCGGGATGACTCGCTTTCCTAGTTGGGAAAGGAGAACATAAACCAGCTCTTAAGACGCCTTCAACAGTTCTAAGAAGAATCGTGGCACCAGTGACAAAACCACCGGTAGAACCAGCAGTTAAAACACCATCGGCAAGTCCTTCCTTGACAGCGCTGATGGCCTGATACATGGAAGAAGACTTGGCTCTGAGGAATTCAAGTGGCTTGATTTCCATAGGAATGATAGAGGTGGTGTTATGAATTTCAATACGATCCTTATCAGGACAGTCTTTGGTAAGTTCACTTAACACCTTTTCATCACCAAAAAGAAGGAAAGAAACATCATCGTAATCCTTCAGGTAATGCTTGATAGAATTCACTAATGTTTCTGGTCCAGAATCAGACCCCATCATATCAACAGCAATTTTAACCATAGAAAATCCTCCTTCCATCAGAAAGATACCTAAATATGATAGCAAAATAAGTTTATTTAATAAATAAACTTTATCTAGGCTATGAAAAAGAATTATCCGAGGTTGAGTTTTTCATCCATATCTATGGATTTAAGATACTGAGCATGATCCTTCTCAGAAGGGTGATCTAGTATATAAGAAGCGTCTTGTTTAGCGTATTCAAACATCTTCAGGTCGTCGACAAAATTACAGACCATGAGTTCAGATTTTCCTGACTGGTTAGTGCCAGAATATGATCCGCTACCTCTTTGCTTCAAGTCAAACTGGGCAATGGCAAGTCCATCATTAGAAGACGCTAAGAAATCCAGTTTTTCTTTCGCCTCTTTTTCATTCCCATCATAGACAAGTAGGGCTAAAGCAAAATCACCGCTTCTACCCACACGTCCACGAAGCTGATGAAGCGTGGATAAACCAAAATAGTTGGCATCATAAATAATCAACAGACAAGCGGTAGAAACATCAATACCAACTTGAATGACTGTGGTAGAAACCAAAATCGGTTTTTCGTTGCTGATAAAGCGTTTGATGATCTCATCCTGGGTTTCTTTCTTGATCTTGCCATGAAGAAGCTGAACTTTATCCTTGAATCTTTCTTCAATATCCTTGTACACCGATTCCGCACTGCTGGCTTTAGATGTGCCATCGCTGATTTTTGGGGCCACAATAAAAACCTGACGATTAACACTTAACGCCTTTTCAATCGCCTTCATCAATAAAGGATCCTGAGAATGAATCACTCTGGTTTCCACATTTCTTGAACCGTGTGGGAACTGATTCAGAGTAGTGACATCAAGGTCAGCGTTGACAATCTGAGATAAGGTTCTTGGAATCGGGGTAGCTGACATCATCAACACGTCATTGCTTCCTCCCTTCAAAAGGAGTTTTTCCCTTTGTTCCACACCAAATAGTTGTTGTTCATCAATGATGGATAACCCTAAATCCTTGAAAACAACCTTATCGGAAATCGCCGAGTGGGTAGCAATGAGAATATTGATATAACCGTTATTTAAATCGTTCAGGATATCTCTTTTCTCTTTGGCAGTACCTTTGTTACCAGCCATGAATCCGATGTGGATATCATAATCCTGAAATACCTTTAAGGCATTTTCGTAATGCTGGATAGCCAACTCAAAAGTGGGGGCCATCAATACCCCTTGTTTTCCTCTTAAGTAGTTGGCATATAAAGAGACAAAGGCAACAATCGTCTTACCTGTACCAACATCGCCTTGAAGAAGTCGATACATGATGGTATCTCTTTCCATATCTAGGACGATATCCCTGATGGCAGAAATCTGATCACCTGTCAGTTTATAAGAGAGGTGTTTGACAAACCTGTTGACCTCATCATGATCAATTCTTGTCACTTCATCTCTTTTTCTGGCGTTGGCTTTTCTTTTCATGGCCAAAGCCTTGATGCAATAAGAGAGCGCTTCTTCATATTTAAAGACTCTAAGTCCTTCATCGAGATCTTTCTTATTGCGGGGAAGATGAACGCAACGATATGCGTCAAACTCATTTAAGAAACGATATCTCTCAATCAAGCCTTTAGGAAGCCTAGAAACCATGTAGGAAGCCTCTCTAGGATAAGAGAGAACCTTTTTCACGTAATTATTAAAGAAGGACGGAGAAACGCCTTTTGGAAGGTTATAGACAGGCTTTAAGCCAGTCATGACATAATAGGAATCCAAATCGTGAATCGATTGCACGAGATAGGCTTTTCTGGCATCAGAATAATACATCACAAAACAGAGTTCCTTATGGGAAGAGAGTTTGTTGATGTAGAAAGGCTGGTTATATAAAATACAGCTGATCAAGGCTCCATTAAAGACAGCAACCTTGAAACGAATCAAGGATGTTCCTCTGGCGGCAAAGGACTTCAGATTGGTGACATTTCCTTTCACCACAAAACGCTGACCATCCTTAGGATCATTACTTAACGGGGTGACGTTTAAATCTTCGTAGCGCGAAGGAAAGTGACGTAAGATATCTTCATCATTGCTCGCTTCAAGAAGGGTGAATAATTCTCTTTGATTCATATCAAATATTATACCATGTTGCTTACGCACCTTGGTTTGCAAAAACGAAAAGGACCGTTTCCGGTCCTTAAGAATATAAATAAATT
The DNA here is from genome assembly GCA_900313465.1 of uncultured Clostridia bacterium. Lineage (GTDB taxonomy): Bacteria > Bacillota_I > Bacilli_A > RFN20 > CAG-288 > Enterosoma. The sequence continues at coordinate 2,402 of OMRU01000021.1, read as the reverse complement.
ATTCAACAGCGACAAAGAAGGAATAGACAGGCTGATCGCCCTGGGCGACTTCCACTTCGAATTCATCGCCATATTTTTCATTGACTTTTTCTTCGACTTCGGCCTTTTCTTCTTCAGTAATATCTTCACCACAGATGATGGTGATGATAGAAGCATCCTCATCGATCATGGTCTCAAGTAAATCCATAAGAGTGTTCATCTTATGCTTGTGGCAGCAGACGATCTTCTTGTTGGTGATACCCATGAATTTGTCTTTTTCCACTGTGACACCATCGATGGTGGTGTCCTTGATGGCATAAGTGATTTCACCAGACTTGACGCCCTGAAGATTCTCTTTCATGACTTCGACATTCTCTTCTAAGGTAGCGTCGGGATTAAAGACCATACAAGCGGTCAAACCCTGAGGAATGGTCTTAGTTGGAATAACAGCGATATGATAGTCATCCTTAAGTAAGTCAGCAGCCTGAGAGGCAGCCATTAAGATATTACCATTATTTGGGAAGAGGAAGACATTTTCAGCATTTAAGGATTTGATGGCATCGATGAAGTCAGCCGTGGATGGGTTCATGGTCTGACCACCAGAGATGATGTAGTCGACATTAGACTGCTTGAACATCTCTTCCACGCCCTTACCAACAGCAACAGCGATAAGAGCGAATTTTTTCTTTTCCTTGGAAACATCAATGCCGAGCTGCTTAGCCTGATCAGCACTAGATAAGGTGGTATCAGCCTTTAAGGCGACATCGAACTTTTCGGTTTCACCCTGGATACCCTGTTTCTTCTTTTCGGATTCAAAGTCATCCATGAGTTCTTCATGCTGTTCAGACATGTTATCGCACTTCATGGTCTTGAATTCACCAAACTGCTGAGCGTAGGTAAAGATATTACCTGGCTTCATGGTATGGATATGAACCTTGACAAGGTCATCAGAATGAATGAAGACGATAGAATTACCATGGGCTTCTAAGACAGCCTTGAATCTCTTTTCGTTGAAGGCTTTCTTGCCCTGGAGATTATCCTGATCAGCAAGCTTCAATAAGAATTGAGTACAATAACCAAATTCCTCATGATTGAACTTGGCCTGGACAGAACCATGACCTTCAATAGAAGGTTCGCTGGTTAACTTACCAGTGGAATAAGCAGTGGTCTTTTCGGTGACCGTAGCCATTTCCTTTTCGACAATCTGATTATGTAAAGCCTTAGCAAAACCTTCTAAAATCTTGCATAAGCCAGCACCACCGGAGTCGACAACACCAACTTCCTTCAAGACAGGAAGAAGGTCAGGAGTATGGTCTAAGGACTTCAAGGCTTCTTCGCAAAGAATATCCAAAGCGACATCCATTGGCATATCCTTTTCGGCCTTTTCATATAAAGCAGCAGAAGCTTCTCTGATAACGGTAAGAATGGTGCCTTCAACAGGTCTCATAACGGCCTTGTAGGCTGTTTCCTTACCAGCGACAAAAGCTTCGGCTAAGCCGATAGCATCAACTTCATCCTTGCCTTTCAAAGACTCAGAAAAACCGCGGAAGATCTGGGAGAGAATAACACCAGAGTTACCTCTGGCACCCATTAAAAGACCACGGGCAAAGTCTTTGGAAACAGAGCTGATGGAAGAATCATTCTTATTGAAGACTTCCTTAGCACCACTAGACATGGTCAAGTTCATGTTTGTACCAGTATCGCCATCGGGAACTGGGAAAACATTCAAGGCATCCACTTCGGGATAGTTATTATAAAGGTTATTGGAACCAGAAATAATCATCTGTTTCAAAATAACGCCATCAATTTTAATCATGAGAAATCTAATCCTTTCAAATAAGGTAACTATTATTTCAAAGCCTGAACGTAGACGTTCACCACTTTGAAGGGCACACCGAAATTCTTCCCTAAGATGTAGGAGACTTGATTCTGGATTTCATGAACAACTTCGGCAATTTTCACATCTTTAGACAAAACAACATATAAGGAGACATCATAGCCTTCCTTAACTTTCTTGACGGAGACACCGTCAGTAAAGTCTTCTTTCTTCAATAACTGGCTTAAAGGATTCTGGAAATTCTTTTTGGCAACCAAACCGACAACACCATAGACAGAAGAAACGGTGATGCCAGCTAAGTCAGCGACAGCCTGTAAAGAGAATTCGATTTTTCCAATCTTATTTGTTTTTCCAATATTCATAGTTCTTTTTTAAATCACATAATTATATAAAAAAATCTATATAAAAGCAAATTTACAGGGGTGACAATAATTAAATATATGTCATGGGTATAAGAGAAGCTTTATGATGTGAAAAAATATCTTTGTAACCACAAAAAAAGCGGCTGCAGCTATCTTCCCCGTGAGGGTATTTTCGCCGCCAGGGCGCTTAACTTCCGAGTTCGGAATGGGATCGGGTGTGTCCG
>OMRU01000040.1 GCA_900313465.1 uncultured Clostridia bacterium | reverse complement strand
CTTAGACGAATCTGATGTTACCAAATTCACTCCTGAAGATAAGTTGTTAGAGGAAGAAACTTCTTCACAGCCAGTTGTTGCCGAAGAAAAAGTAGCTGAACCTGAACCAGAAAAGGTAGCTGAAGCTGAAGAAGCTAAACCAGAACCTGTTGTTGCAGCTGAACCAGAAGTGAATGAAGAAGAAACTCCATCTGCTGATGAGAAGGACAAACCAATTGTTGTTGCTCTCACTAATGATTTATCCGATGGCAAACGTGCAGCGGAAGAGTCTATCAAGAAAGAAACTGAAGAGCCAGGAAATGGAAAGGTTTTTGTTCGCACCATCAATTATCTTGGCGGTGATATAGAAGAACGCGAAGTTGAATTGAAAAAACAGGTTGCTGAAGAAAAAGAAGTGTCTTCACCACTGAAAAAAGAGCAATGGTTGGAAGAATCTAAATTTGAGAAAACGGTTGCTCCAGCAGTTGAAGAAAAAGAAGCTGTGGAATCAGAACCAGTAGAAGAAGTAAAAGAAATTGAAGAACCAGCCTCGGAAGAAGTCGAAGAAACCGAAGAGGTTGAAGAATCTGAAAAAGTTGAAGAATCTGAAGATGCTGAGGAAGTTGAAGAAGTCGATGAGACCGAAGGCACAGAAGAATTTGAAGAAACTGAAGAAACCGAAGAAAAGAAACGTAAACTCAAGATCAGAGGATCGATTTCCCAGGCGGTTGGTCAAGCTGGCAGATCGAAGGTTTTAGGAAAATTTGAGGTCTTCCCAGAGGATGACGAATTCAAGTATAGATTAAAAGCAAATAATGGTGAAATCTTAGTTGTCTCTTATGGCTATAGCACTAGAGAAGGCGCTCATGATGGTATTGTTACCTTAAAGAAGAATCTCGAAAGCGGTATGGTCGCTTATATCACGGACAAGAATGGTCGTTCTCAATGGAGACTTTCTACTTCCAATGATGCTAGAATTGTCGCTCTAGGTGAAACTTATGCTTCCTTGAGTTCCGCTCAGAAAGCATTTACCTCAGCTCAGAAATTCAGTAAAGTAAATCGTGTCGTCGATTTGGATGAAATCCCAGCTAAGGAAAGAAGGACTTGGGAATTCACCGCTGAAGAAATGGAAGAAAAATATTCTGGTACGATTGAAATCTTTGATGACAATGGTAAATTCAGAGCTAGATTGTTAGCGAATAACCAGGAAGTATTATTTGTCACTGCTCAGGCTTATTCCTCTAAAGCAACGTTGAAGGCAGCTTTGGATAATATCAAAGAAAAACTTGGTCCAAAGGCTTTCCATCTTTCCAAAGATAAACAGGATCAGTATCAGTTCATCATGGAATCTGGTTCTGGCTTTGTCTATCTTGTCGGTGAATCTTATTCCACTGGCGCTTCCGCTAAGTCTGCTGCTGCGAAGTAAATTGATGTTATTGCCCCTCTGAGTCGTCAGAGGGGCTTTTCGATTGTATCCTTCTCTTCTTACAGAATATAGAAGTTCTCCGAAATTTCCTTTAAAACCAAAACCGTCATCGATATACTATTTCTATTAAAAAGGAGAATCACCATGATCGATAACAAAGAACTGAAGTTAGAAGATCCGGAAGTCTATGCTGCTATTCTTGCCGAAAACAAGCGTCAAAGCGATAATATCGAATTGATTGCATCCGAAAATTTTGTTTCTAATGCTGTTCGTGAAGCCAATGGTTCCATTATGACCAACAAGTATGCGGAAGGTTATCCTGGAAAACGTTATTATGGTGGTTGTGTCAATGTGGATGTTGCCGAGAACATCGCCATTGATCGTGCAAAGAAATTATTTGATTGCAAGTGGGCTAATGTTCAGCCTCACTCTGGCACTCAGGCAAATATCGAAGTCTACAAGGCTCTTCTTAACAATGGAGACAGAATCTTAGGTATGTCTTTGGATGCCGGCGGACATCTGTCTCACGGTTATCGTCTCTCTGAGTCTGGTATGGACTATGAATCTTTCTTTTATGGCGTTGATGAGAAGACTGGTCTTATCGACTATGATAGAGTTTTGGATATTGCTAGAATCGTCAAACCAAAACTCATCATTGCAGGTGCTTCTGCCTATCCAAGATTTATCGACTTCAAGAGATTTAGAGAAATCGCGGATGAAGTCGGTGCTCTTTTGATGGTCGACATGGCTCACATCGCTGGCCTGGTTGCCGGTGGTGTCCACCCAAGTCCACTTCCTTATGCTGATGTGGTCACCACGACCACTCATAAGACCTTGAGAGGTCCAAGAGGTGGTTTGATTCTCTCCAACAATGAAGAACTTGGTAAGAAGATTGATAAATCTGTCTTCCCACGTTGTCAGGGTGGTCCATTAGAAAACACCATTGCTGCTAAAGCAGTAGCCTTTGGCGAAGATCTCAAGCCAGAATTCAAAGAATATGCGGCTCAGATTGTTGCCAATGCTAAAGCATTAGCGGATGAATTATCCTTGGCTGGTCTTCCTATTGTCACTGATGGCACCGACAATCATCTCATGCTAGTCAATGTCAGAGATACCTTCCATGTCACTGGCTTACAGGCTCAGTTGTTATTGGAATCGGTCAACATCACCTGCAACAAGAATTCCATTCCAGGCGATAAAGAAAAGCCTGCCTATACTTCTGGTATCAGACTTGGTACACCAGCTATGACCACCCGTGGATTCAAGGAACAGGAATTCCGTATGGTGGGTAAATGGATTGCTTCTGTCTTGAAGACTCCTGAAGATACTGCTTTGCACGCAAAAGTGAAAGAAGAAGTGCTCGCTTTGACTGCTAAACATCCACTTCCATACGAAAAAGACTAAAAACTTAATATTTATTCTCTAGGCCCAAAATGAATTCTTTGAACAGAATATTGGGCCTTTTTGTGTGAAAATAGCGCAAAACAGGCCTTATTAGGCCTTTTTTGACGTGGTAAGGTTGACCAAAAGAAACACAATGCGCATTTAGTGCGTGTTTTCATGTATACAAGATTAAAACAAGCGCTTTTCTAGCAAGTGTAAACTTGCTATAATCAAGTTACGAGGTTTAAATTGCGATGATAAAGAAAACAACTCATATCAATGACCCGTTGAAGCTCCTGGAAAGCTTACCTACCATTCAGGTGCCTGTTCCAGAATATTTGTATTTAGCAACGGTAAATGCGAGATGTTCGAAGGCAGAAATCTTTATTAAGGAAGGAGACTACGTCAAATGCGGACAGCAGGTCGGCGTTCGTTTTGGTCCCTTTTTTGAACAGCCGATTCACGCTTCCTGTTCCGGTGTTTTTGAAGGTTATGAGAAACACTATCACAGAAGCGGTAAACAGATTGACTTTTTAAAGATTCACAACGATTTTAAGGATGTCTGGGATGAGTCCGTTCATCTCAGAACGGATGAAGAAATAGCCAAGATGACCAAAGAAGAGATGACCGAAATCATCAAAAAGACGGCTTCTGTTGGTCTTGGTGGTTCTTCTTTCCCATCCTATATCAAGATGCAGACAGATAGACCGATCAACACCATTTTGATCAATGGTATTGAATGCGAACCATATATCAATGCAGATAAGAGAACCATGATGGAAGAAGCACCAAAACTCTTGGAAGGTATTCTTTTCCTCATGCAAGCCTTCAAATGCCATGATGCACGTATTTGTGTCAAAGACATTCATAAAGAAATCTTTGTTTACTACAACTACCTTCTCACCCAGGAAAAATACAAAGGCATCACCATGGCCAAGATGAAGAACTATTATCCGCAGGGTTGGGAAATCGCTATGATCAAGCAAGCAACTGGTATCGATGTTCCATCTGGTCACTTGCCTAGTGAATTTGGCATCATGAACTTCAACTCCTCTTCCGTTGTCGGTATTCAACAAGCAATCAGAGAAAACAAACCTGTCACGGATAGAAGAGTCACAGTGACCGGTAATGGTATTGTCAGACCGACCAACTTTGAAGTTCGTATCGGTACTCCTGTCAGATACCTGATTGAACAGTGTGGAGGATATAAGAATCCAAATACACCGAAGGTCTTTATTCTTGGTGGCCCAATGATGGGTGCAAGTGAGTCCGATGAGGATTGCATCTGTTCTAAGACCGTGACTTCCATCATTGTCTTAGACCATGTCGAATACGAGGAAGAAGCCTGTATCCGTTGCGGTTCTTGTGTCTTATCTTGTCCGGTTGGTTTGCAACCGGTGACCATCATGAACGCTATGAAACATGCACCGGTCGATAAAGCCAAGATCAAAATGCTCAATCCACTAAAATGTATTGAGTGCGGTCTTTGCACCTACAGCTGCACGTCTAAGATTCATGTCACAGACTATATTCGCAGAGCGAAGACCATTGCGAGGTTGAAATAATGGATACAAAGATTCAATTCATTAAGGAGAGCGCACCACATATCAGAAGAAAAGACTCTCTGAATCGAATGATGATCGATGTCGTCATCGGTTTGCTTCCGGTTGTGTTGTTTGCTTTCATCGCTGCGCCTTTGGCAGCGTTACGTAACTTGCTTGTCTCTATTGCCACCATGGAATTAGCGGAATTTGTCTTTGTTCTGATCATGAACCGCATTCCTTATGATGGTCAGAAGCACACCATGAAGGAACACTTCATGAATGCGATTGGCAAATATCGCTTATCTAATGTCACCGTGCCATTAGTCTCGGCAATCATCTATGCCTTGATCATGCCAAGCTATATGGAAGCTGGCTATGAATATCTGATGTATGTCGCTTTGATTGTCGGTGCCGTTTTCGGTTTAGCCATTGGTAAACTCGTCTTTGGCGGAACTGGTAACAACATCTTCAACCCTGCTGCTGTCGGCATGGTGTTTGCCAAAGCCTGTTTTGGTTCTCATTATGTCTATTTCCAGCCGTTTACTCAAGAAGGTGGACAGATTGTCTCAGCCGGTGCTACTTCCTTAGGCTCTGATTACATCGATATTGCTGGTAAAGCCTTCTTATCCGACAATTATTCTTTGCTGGATTTATTCTTAGGTCGAATTCCAGGATTGATGGGTGAAATCTGTAAGATTGCCATCCTTGTCGGTTTTATCTATATGTTTATTCGCCACACCATCGATTGGCGTATCAGCGCTAGCTATGTCGGCACTTTCTTTGTCATGATGTTAGTAGCTGGTTTGATCGTTCATGGAGCAGAAGAGAACATCAATCCATTCTATTTTGCTACCTATCATCTTTTATCCGGTGGTGTCTTATTTGCTGCTGTCTATATGGCTACTGACCCTGTTACTTCTCCAATCACTCGTCCAGGAAGAATTCTCTATGGTGTCATCTTAGCTGTCTGTACTTCCTTCATTCGTTTGTTTGGTTCCTTGCCAGAAGGTGTTGTCTATTCTATCCTGATTGGCAACATGTTAACTTCCGTCATCGATTATCCAAAGTGGTCCAATAACAAATTCACCTGGAAGAATATCCTTTGGCCAGTTGGTGTCTTTGCTTTCTTCACACTCATCTTGGTTTGGGCCTTATGTGTGGAGGTTCTCTAAGTATGAATGAATTTACAAAGAATCTTCTCAAGACAAGTTCTGTCTTGATGATCATCGCCGGTGGTGCTGCTTTGCTTGTCGGTGCCACGAATGCTTTGACTGCTCCTGTCATTGAACAAAATAACATCATCAAGGAAAAGACGATGCTAGCCAAAGTCTATGGCGAAGAAGCCTCCTATCTGGAATGGAAATCTGATAGTGAAGACCAGGAGATGAAAGCCAATGGCCAGTATCTTGAATCCTTAACCTTGAATTATGTCACCAAAGTCTGGACTGCCAGAAAAGGAAGTGAGAATTTAGGTCACATCGCTCGTTTCTATGGCAAAAACGGATATGGTGATATCGATATGCTAGTCCAGGTTGGTTTAGATGGAAGCCTTGGTAATCTCTTTATCATCTCTGATACCATGTCCTATAAGGCAAAACTGGAATCGGGTTATATCGATCCATATAACGCAAGTGAAACGGATAAACAAGCCGCATTAGACGATGTCAAATGCGGTGCCACCTTTGCCGCTAAGCTGGTAAAGAAGGGAGTAGAAGAATCCTTGATGGTATGTTCAAAAAAATATGATCAAGTAGCTACCTTTGTTACTCTGGATATGTCCGTTAACCAGGAAGAAACACAAACGTTTGTCTATACGTTTGCAGAGAGGAGATAACACTATGACTGAAAATAAACATAGAGAAAGTTTCGTCTCTGGTATCATCAAACAAAACCCATTGTTCATTTCTATGCTAGGTACCTGTCCAGCCCTGGCGGTCACCACCTCTTTGGAATCTGCCTTTGGTATGGGTCTTCTCTTCACCTTTGTTCTTCTTTGTTCCAACGTGATCATCTCTTTACTCAAGAAACTGATTCCGGAAGTGGTTCATACCCCTTGCTATATTGTTGTCATTGCCGCTTTTGTCACCATCACCAAGATGTTTACGGAAGCTTTCCTTCCTGAACTCTTTGCGACACTAGGTGTATTCTTATCCTTGCTTGTCGTCAACTGCATCGTTCTTGGTAGAGCGGAAGCCTTCGCGAACAAGAACAGCGTCTTAGATTCCTTACTCGATGCGCTTGGCAATGGTATTGGTTATACCTTGGCTATCTGCATCATCGGTTTCTTCAGAGAAGCCTTAGGTACTGGTGGTATTACCATCGGTAAGATCTTTACCTTCATCCCACAGTTCACCATTCCTCTTTTAAAATATCCAGGCACTCAGGTGGATATGTCGATGTCTGTCTTTACGGATTCTGCCGGTGGCTTTATTGTCATGGGTATCGCTTTAGCAGTCATCATGGCAATTGAGAACATGAAGAACACCAAAAAGAAAGTAGATGCCAGAATCAAGATGCAACAGGAAGCTGCCGCTAAGAAGCTTGCTATGAATACGGCTGCACCTGCCACAACAGGAAGCAAAAAGGAGGACAAGTAATCATGAATGCGACTGTTCCATATATTGTTACCTTCCTTCTTGCTATCGTCTCCTCCATGTTGATTGATAATGTTGTCTTAAGCCGTTTCTATGGTATTTGTTCCTTCATCGGTGTTGGTAACAAACCAAAGGCTGCCTTCTCCATGGGCTTGGCTGTCACCTTTGTCACCATCATGGCCGCCTTGGTCTGTTGGCCGATTTATACCTTTGTCCTTCAACCATTACAGATTCCTTTCATGGATACTCTGACTTATATCCTTGTCATCGCCTCTTTAGTTCAGATTGTCGGTCTATTCATCAAGAAGTATTCTCCAGCGCTTTATAAGGCGTTTGGTATCTATCTTCCTCTTATCACTACGAATTGCGCTGTCTTAGGTGTCGTTCAGGGTAACACCGATTCTGGTTTATCCTTCGGTATGTCCATGGCTAATGCCATTGGTACAGCGATTGGTTTTGTCCTTGTTATTGTCGTCTTCTCTTTCATCCGTATTCGTCTTGAAGAATACAAAACACCAAAAGCGTTTCGCGGTATCGCTATCGCTTTGATCACTGCCGCTTTGATGTCGATTGCCTTCTTAGGCTTCAGCGGCATGGTTCCAAGTAATTAGTATGCCAGACTACGTAAGATGGATTTTAGCTGTTGGAATCCTACTTCTCCTTCTTGCTATTTTTGTCATCACCTTTGTGTTATACAAGAAAACTCCTGTACCCAAAGGCTGTGAAGAATTTGAAAAGCCAAGTGAGAGGAAGTGCCATGGCTGTAATCAGACGGAATGTCATTTCAATCTTTACTACAACGATCCAGTAGAGAAAGCCAAAGAAGAGTTCCAACAAGAAGAAAAAGAACAATTACAAAACGATCAAAAGGGGGAAAATTGATATGAATCTATGGTTGGTCATGTTGATTGCCGGTGGGATTTTACTCATCATTGGTCTAACTTTAGGTGTACTGATCTGTGTGGCGGAGAAATTCCTCCATGTGGAAGAAGACCCACGTATTGCCGAAGTGGAGAAAATGTTACCTAACGTCAATTGTGGTGCCTGTGGTCATGCGGGATGTCATGATATGGCTGAAGCGATTGTCTCTGGCGAACAGCAGAAATTATCTGATTGTAAGCCGGGTAAGAAGGATAAGAACTTCGATCCTATCATCGAATATATGAAGTCTCATCCGGATAAGGATGGAAAGGTTCACGCACCAACAATTTAGTAAAATCAAAAGGCCTTAGGCAGTACAGTCTAAGGCCAATTTTAATTTCTGTCTCCGTTTTCGTGGGTGATGAAGTGATAAGGTTGAGCGCAATCAAGATCATCGCCATCGCCATTATCAGAGGTGTGATTCTTATCTCTGATCATGTTCTTGTCTTCTTGAGAGACAATCATTCTGGCGTTATATTCAGACCGGTTATTGGTTTATTGAGACGAGGAAGACGAGTCTTGCAATGGGGACAGACAAAATCAAACTCAGGAACTTCTTCATTACAATTTGGACATATTCTCATGAATAAAAACCTCACTTCAAGCGACAATATTCTACTACTTTTGGAAGAATTGTGAGTAAGCAATTTGTTTTTTGAAATAAGAAGAAATATAATGTATGAAAGGATGGCAGTATATATGACGAAAAAAACAATAGCCGCATTTATTTATGATTTTGATCATACTTTAAGTACAACTGATATGCAGAACTATTCGTTCTTCCCATCGTTGAACATTGAACCAAAAGAATTCTGGGACGCTTCTAACGTCTTATCAAAAGAAGAACACATGGATCCGCTTCTCTCTTACATGTACCTGATGGTTCAGGAATCTAAGAAGAGAGGTATTCCGATCAAGCGCGATACATTAGTCAAACTTGGTAAGGCGATTCAGTTCTTCCCTGGTGTGTTAGGATGGTTTTCTCGTTTGAATGAATATGGTAAGACCAAGGGTGTTGAAGTTCAGCACTACATCATTTCCTCTGGTAACAAGGAAATCATTGAAGGAAGTGATATCTTTAAGTTCTTCAATAAGGTCTATGCCTGTGAATTCCTCTTCGATAAGAACGGAGATGCCGTCTGGCCAAAATCCGTTATCAATTACACCACAAAGACTCAGTTTATCTATCGTATCAATAAGGGTGTCTTGGACTTAGCCGAAAATGATAAGGTCAACGCCTCTATGAATGATATTGATAAACCAATTCCATTTGAGAATATGATTTATATCGCAGATGGTTTGACTGATGTTCCTTGTATGAAATTGGTCAAGACCAATGGTGGTACTTCTATTGCGGTTTATGATAAGAACAGAAAACCTGCCAAGAAGTTATTTGATGATGGCCGTGTCGATTTCTTATGTGAAGCCGATTATTCTGAAAACACTCAATTGGATACCATTGCCAAGCTGATCATCGATAAGATTGCTCCAATGGATAAACTCTATAAGATTCATAACACCCAGGTGTTAGAAGAAAGGGAATAAATGATGATGCCGTTCTTGCTTCAAGAACGGCATTTCAATTGTCT
>OMRU01000036.1 GCA_900313465.1 uncultured Clostridia bacterium | reverse complement strand
TCACCGATTATCGATCTGTTCAATCATGAGATCGTCGGCTATGACATCTCAAGGAATCCTAACTTCAGGCAGACAGTGAACATGCTGAAAATGGCGTTTAGCGGTCGAAAGGACTTTGGTGGAATGATTCTTCATTCCGATCAGGGATGGCAGTATCGGATGAAGAGATATCAGTTGATGCTGAAGGAACATAACATCGTCCAGTCGATGTCCCGAAAGGGCAACTGTCATGACAATGCTGTCATGGAAAACTTCTTCGGAAGACTCAAGACGGAGATGTTCTATGGCCACGAATATGAATTCCATGACTATGATACCTTCAAAGCAGCACTGGAAGAATACATACTCTGGTGGAACGAAAAGAGAATCCAGGCCAAATTAAATTGGTTAGCACCTCATGAGGTGCTAACCAATTGGAATGCTAATGTAGTAAGATAGTTTTAAGGTCCAAGTTTAGGGGTTCACAACAAATTAATGTGGTTTTTTCAACAGCCCCTAATTTTAGTTGAATTTGACAATCAAATGAGAGATGGAATAGGTGATAGCAGAATTCATTCTACCAAAGATTGGCCAGACCTGTGGGCCGATAAGAGAACAACGGATACGACGATAGAGTCTTGGGTTGACCTGCTTGAATTCCTTGAAGAAGGCCTTTAAGTCAGCTCTGGCTTCCTTAGTTTTGTTCAACTGAGTGTGAAGGAAACCTAAGGAGATGAAGATTCTGATTTCATGATAGAGCATTCTGAAGTGGGCTTTATCATTCAGATAGTCATAGATGTTGTATTCCTTGATACAAGCCATGGCGACCTTGAGATAGTCCTTATATCTTCTGATGGCGACATCCTTTTGAACGGACTGACCAGCTCTACCGACATAATAGCAATATAAAGAAACAGGAACGTAACAGATGTTCTTCACATTTCTGAGTGGGGCATAGACGCAATAGTCATCTTCATAGAAGGTGTGAACTGGGATGTGAAGATCAGAATCCTTTAAGATCTGAGTTCTGAACATACAAGAATGAATCAACAAGTTCTGAGAGGCATTGAAACGCTTGACGTCCTTCCAGGTGATAATCTTATCAGCTGGCATTCTGTGGCCAAAACCGATAGTGGTACCCTTGACCTTATCAGGATAATAGGTGTAGTCGTTGACAAAGAGATCAACCTTATCACCCTTTTCTCTGATTTCAGATAGCATTCTCTGATAAGCTTCATCATCAACCCAGTCATCAGAGTCAACAATCTTGAAGAACTGACCAGTAGCTTCTCTGATACCGGACTGGACACCAGCGCCATGGCCACCGTTTGGCTGATGAACAACCTTACAGATGGTTGGATATTTGGCGACATATTCGTCAGCAATCTTACCGGTATTATCCTTAGAGCCATCATCCACGATGATGATTTCGACATCTTCGCCACCTTTTAATAAAGATTCGATGGCGGTTGCCATATATTCCTGAGAGTTATAGCAACAAACAACAATGGAAAGTAATTTCATGATAAACCTCGACCAATATAATATTGAACCCTTTAGTGTAGTTTTATTCTAACATAGAAATGAAAAGGGCAAGAGACATTTTAGTGCCTCTTGCCTATTTTTTCAACTATTGGCTGTTTTTTACTTCTTTTTCTTATCGGCCTTCTTATAGTGGTTCTCTTTTGGATACTTTGGTTTCTGCTTACCACCGCGGATGAACTGAGCAAAACCCTTGTGGAAATGACCATCGAACATCATTCTCAAGCCTTCGCACTGAGCCATTGGCATACCCATCATTCTGGACATGGATCTGACTGGGAAACCATATGGACCCATGACGATGGCGTTGCGTAAACCCTTGTTGTGCTTTTCGCCGTGTCTGACAAGCATTCTTAAGGCTTTACCGATCAATCTACCAGTCCAGCCTCTGGCATAGCATAAATCGCAGAAGAGGTTTTCCTGATGAATGTGCATTCTGGTGTGCTTCTTGTTGCACCAATCGAATTCATCGTTTGGTAATTCCTTACCATATAATTCCTTGAATTCTTCTTCAGAGACATGCTGGACATTACCAGAGAAGTAACTTGGAAGCTTACTAGCATCATATGGGAATTCAGTGGTGGTGCCCTTCTTATGGACAGAACCAGTCAATCTGACATCGTTAGAAGCAGCAGCGATATATAAATCATAATCGCCTTCTTCTACTTCCCACTTCATGGTCTTGACGTTGAAGTAACGGAAGGTCTTGTTGTCAAACTTGATTTCCACAACTTCTTCTTCGCCAGGTTTCAAGAGTTTGGTCTTGGCAAAGCCCTTGAGTTCCTTGACAGCGCGGAAGATCTTGGAATCTTTCAAACCGACATATAGTTCGACAATTTCCTTACCAGCATAAGAACCGGTGTTCTTGATGGTGACTTTGACACCTTTTTCGGTGACCTCGAGGTTGGAATATTCGAAAGTGGTATAGGATAAGCCATAACCGAATGGATATTTGACATCGATATTGTTCTTTTCAAAGTAACGATAACCGATGTAGATGGATTCCGCATATGGAATAGCAACCTTACCAGTTTCGAAGTTATCGATAGATGGAGTATCTTCGTACTTGACGATATAGGTTTCACTAGTCTTACCAGATGGAGTGACATCACCATTGAGCATATCAAGAATGGAGTTGCAACCAGCCTGACCGGATAAAGCGCCATTGAGTAAGGCATCGCAATTGTCATCCCAGGTAAGATCGACAACAGAACCAGCAGATAAGATGACAACAATCTTCTTACCCAATTCATGTAACTGTTTTAAGAGTTCAGTCTGATGAGATGGGATGAGAAGGTTATCTCTATCTAAGCCTTCAGATTCAGTGACTTCATCAAGGCCCATGAAGTAGACGATGACATCAGCCTTCTTGGCTAAAGCGATAGCTTCTTCGACTAAAGCCTTCTTGCCCTTGGCTTTGTTATAACGATCAAAGCCCTGAGCATAACCGACATAATCAAATTTGAATTTATCCTTCAAATCAGTGAAGTTATCAAGCTGAGTGCAGTTGACCTGAGAAGAACCAGCACCCTGATATCTTGGGTTGTTGGCAAAGTCACCGATGATAGCGACCTTATCTTCCTTCTTCAAAGGTAAGACATTACCATCGTTCTTCAATAAGACCATGGTTTCATCACTAGCGGCCTTAGCGACACTATGATGAGCAGCCTTCATTTCTGGGAAGCAGTTCATACCAGTGACCTTTTCGCCATTGATTTCACCAACTGGTTCCTTGTAGTCCTTGAAGGCTAAGTCAGTCTTCAAAGCATAATCGATAACATTGTCAGCGGCTTCATCGACGATAGCTTCATCAAGTTTGCCTTCTTTGACAGCCTTGACGATTTCTCTATCGGTGTCGCCATTGTTGCCTGGCATTTCTAATTCATTCGTGGATAACAAACCAGCGATACGGTCATTTTCACCGCCCCAATCGGTGACCATGAGACCCTTATAAGCGAATTCACCTCTTAAGATATCCTTGTTGAGATGATCGTTTTCGTTGGTATAGATGCCATTGAGCATGTTGTAAGAAGACATGATGGCCATAGCACCACCTTCTTCAATGGCAATTTCAAATGCTTCAGTATAGATTTCTCTTAAGGCTCTTTCATCGACGATAGAGTCAGAGTTGATACGTCTGTTTTCCTGAGAGTTACAAGCCCAATGCTTGATACAGCTACCAATACCGTTGGACTGGATACCTCTGACCATACCAGCAGCAAGTTTACCAGCGAGATATGGATCTTCAGAGAAGTATTCGAAGTTTCTACCACAGCGTGGGTTTCTCTTCATATTCATACCAGGACCTAAAACCATATGAACCTTGAGTTTTAGGGCTTCTTCACCTAAAGCGGTACCGACGCTCTGAACCAATTCAGCATTCCAGGAATTTGCTAAGGAAGCGGCGGTTGGGAAACAAGTGGCTGGCAAAGATGGATTGAGACCAAGCTGGTCGGCGGCGGCGGCTTGTTTTCTTAAGCCGTGAGGGCCATCGGATAAGAAGAAGGAAGGAATACCATATTCCTGATAGTCCATACTCTCCCAGAAGTTTTTACCGGATAGAAGTGATGCTTTTTCTTCCAGTGTCATCTTTTTGACAATCTCTTCGTGTTTCATGACAATCTCCTTTTTTAAAGTCTTGATACGAAATAAAAAATGAAAGCGTCGGGAAACGCTTACAAAACTGCTAATAATATAACTTATTTTTTATGCCATGTGAACAAAAAAACGTGATTTGCGTTTTTTTGAGAATAACTTGCAAAAATTACCTTCTTGTATACATGAAACACGCGCTAATTACGCATGATTTCATTCATTTTTTCTTCCAAAAAGACTACAATAAAAACAAGTGAGGTGAGTGATCTGATGAACTTTACGCAAAAGAGAATTGAAATGATGAAAGCCTATTCTAACGCCATCGATGCTTTTAGCAATTCGGATAATCAGAAAGCCTATGAAGAAATGGTCCAGGCATCCAAAATCGCCCGCGAATTAGCTGACTCTACCACCGACTATGATGACACGAGAGAATATACGACTCTCGCCGATTATTACTTTGCCAAAGCCCAGAGTTATCTTGAGAAAAAAGATAACGATTTTGGTAATGACATCTATATGATGGAGCCTCCTACTCAAGGCTTTAACGACTTTATCGGTCTTGATAATATCAAAAAATATCTTGAAGAAACCATCATTATTCCCTGGCGTGAACATAAACTCAAGACAAGAAAGAAGAATTCCCTTTTGTTTTATGGTCCCTTTGGCGTCGGTAAGACAAGATTTGTTCATTCCTTATTAAAAGAACTCGATGCCAAAGCCTATTATTTCAAACCAATCAGACATTTCCACCTATCCGATCTTGTCGACGTTGAACATGACTACAAGCAGGTCTTTAAGGAAGCCGAGAAGCAAGATAATGTCATCTTCTTTATCGAGCAACCAATCCCATTCTTTTCTGATGGTCAAGATGATATTTCCAAAGACACCACTGAACTGTTTATCCGTCTCTTCCAAAAAGAGAATAAACGCATCAAGAGAAAGAATCTCAACATCATGTTGATCGCCACCACTTCTGTTCCGGATAAGTTATCTAGCAAAGTCTTCAAGAAGAATCTCTTTGATGACATCATCTATATTCCTTATCCCGATGATGAAATCCGTAAGGGCATGATAGAACGTTATTTCCTCTCACAGGATGTCGACGATCAATACAAGAACCGATTAGTCGAATTGACTAAGGGATTTGTCAACACGGATTTATCAAGAATTTGTAAGACTCTTCTGAATGACAAAACCTTTGATATCGAAAAGATGGAAAACTTGATTTCCACCTTTAATCAGCAAGATAATTCCGAATTTGAAAAGAGTGTCTCTATCTTTGAAAATCAGTTAAAAGATAGAGAAATCATCAATAAATAAATCAATTTCTTGAAGTCTCATTCGTTCAATGATAAACTAATGAGGCTCTCTAAGAGTGCTTAGCTCAGCGGGAGAGCGCTTCCTTCACACGGAAGAGGTCACGAGTCCGATCCTCGTAGCACTCACCATCTGTGCCGGCTTAGCTCATCCGGTAGAGCAACTGATTTGTAATCAGTAGGTGGCTGGTTCAAGTCCGGCAGTCGGCACCATTAAAGATCAATTGGTTTGATGCAATATTGTATCAAACCTTTTTTCTTTCTGGTGATGGATTACGACTAAAAATATTGATAAAATACCACAGAGGAATTCTTTTATGTCTTATGATCCAAAATGTGATAAATTTCCATATCCGGAAATAACCGATCAACACTATCTTAAAGTCGAACGCAAAGTAGACACTGTCTTTGATAAAAACTACCCCTACATCGACACATCCAAGAAATTCAAAAGAAAAAGAAAGCTTGTCGCTTTATTGTTGAGAACCATCGTTTTTCCTATGACCAGAATTCGTCTGAATCTGAAAATTAAAGGAAGAGAAAATCTCAAAACATATAAAGAACTGTTATCTCACGGCTACATCACGGTCTGTAACCATGTCCATATGTGGGATTATCTCGCTATCCTTGTCGCCTTAAAAAGAACTGATATTCATTTCTTGTCCTGGGCAGAAAACCTACGAGGGCCAAGCAGAAACTTAGTCAAACTAGTCGGTGGCATTCCCATTCCCGAAGACACTGGACCAGTCTTTCTATCCTGGTATAGACTTATTTCAAAATATCTTCAGGAAGATGGCATACTGCATATCTTTTCTGAAGGTTCCATGTGGGAATTCTATAAATATATCAGACCATTTAAGGAAGGGGCTTCGCATTTTGCCATGAAGAATAACAAACCGATTCTTCCTTTGGCTTTTTCCTATCGCAGGAATGGTTGGATCAGAACCAAGATTTTCCATTCACCAGCCAGTCTTACCCTTACTATTGGAACACCAATCTTGCCAAATCAGGATTTGTCTCTTGCCGAAGGCAAAGAAGACCTGACCATAAAGACCCATGATGAAATCTGCAGACTAGCAGATATTCTGCCAAGTGAAAATCTATATCCACCGATTTTTGAGAACAACAAAAGAGTAGATTATTACACCAAAGAATATGGCAAAGGATATAAAGGATCCTTTTAGAAATCCTGCTTTTCTTCTTTTACAGCACTATCTTCTTCAGACTTGGTAAAAGAAATGTTATCTTCTAAATCGTTGAAGACATTGATACGATGTGTAGCCTTATATAGCGGATAATATAAAGGAAGAATGAAGACAATCGTCACAATGCTGGTGAGCAAAGCACCAGGAAGTTTTCCTATAGAACTGATCAAGGCTGCTTCATAAGTCATATCCAAAGACAAAGAAATCAAAATTCGCAGATAGAATTCACCAATGACGTTGACTGCTAACGCCATAAGCAAGGCAAAAGATAAACAACTCTTGCTTCTATCCAATCTAAACGAGAAGATAGCAACAAATAAGATCAAAGCCAATAAAACACCAGTAAGAATCACTAGGGTAAGAGAGTATTTTGATTCCGGTTGGAAATACATGCTCAAAATATAACTGAAAAGTCCAATCATCAAACCGACAGAAATCCAGATCAACACCTTACCGTTGATTTTCTTCTTGATCAGAAGTCTAAACAGACTTCCGACGATAAATCCCATCAGAAACTTCAGGACAAACGTTCTTAAGTATGTGTTATAAGAATAGCCAAAGACAATATCATTTAGTCCCATACCAAGAGAACCAGCTAAACCGCCGACCACGCCAC
>OMRU01000060.1 GCA_900313465.1 uncultured Clostridia bacterium | reverse complement strand
ATGAGCATGATGAATAACGCCTATAATCTAAGGGAGAATGACCGCGTCTCGATTAAGGGACACGGGAAGTTTATCTATCTTGGTCAATCCAAAGTGACCAAGAAAGGAAGATTGTTCGTCAAGGTCAAGATTTATTGCTGAGACATTATTGTTTCAATAAAATTTCAATAAATATAGAAATATTGAAAAAACATTGAAATTGTATTTCTAATAAAAGGGCTTACATTTTTAAAGCGATTTGTCAATATTGCGATAACTATCGCAATATTTTTGATTTTTCATCAAAATTAAAAATGAAAAGTGTGACGGGAATATTTATTAAAAGTTATTAAATAATCTCATGTCCAAAGGAGGCTATTCTTTTTTTTATGAAAAATAAAACGTTATTGTTATAAGCTAGTGTTACTTTGCTTGCCGGTTGTGGTGGTACTTCGAGTCCTGAAATTGTGACTTCCGCTACTGAGGAATCTTCTTCTGTTTCCTCTGTCGAAGAAGAAATCAATAATAGCTCCACTGGTGGAAAAAACAGTTCCAGCAAAGATTCTTCCGCAAAAGATTCTTCCAGCAAGGAATCTTCGACGGTCATCACAGATAAGCTTGCCGCTTTCTTTGATAATTTGTCTGATAAGAGAGCTAAGGTCAAAAATTTGTATGGTACTAGCTCTTCTTACTTCAGCATGGAATTCTATGGTGAAGATGGTTATTTCTTTACCGGTAGCCACAGCAAATACAAAGATATGACTGGTGGTGTCCTCAATATTCCTTCCCAGGGTGTCTGGAAAGTAGTCAAGGACAGCAACAAAAATCTTGTCTTGGATGGCCTTTATCAGGTTGCTAATGCCACTGATTGGACGAAGGTCAATACCGAATACACCGGTTATTATCAGTCTTTTGATTCCTTAGTGAATTCCTTTGATTTATGGGAATCCAAGAATAACGCCTATGTCGTTGATGAGGAAAGTGATGAAGCCGCTAGTTTCCTTGATGATCTTCCAGGTTTAGCCAGATACTTAGATGGCTATTCTTATGGTAACCAGGGTTCCTTCAACCCAAGTGAAAACCGTAAGGTCATCGCCAGCAACGTCTCTATGTCCATCGATAGCAAAGCCACCAAGGCTGTTATCACCTTTGATGCCGATGTCTATGAAGGAGAAACCAGAAATGGTGCCTGGAATGGTAAAGTTGAAATCACGGCTGATGGAAGTTATTCCACTCCGGCTGAAATGACTGCCTTACAGACTGCTGGTATTCCTGATTTGACCGCCTGGCCAACTGATGTTACCACTGTCTTTGATGCCATTCTTGGCGAACAGATTCCATTTGTTGATGGTATCTCTGGCGCTGCTTATTTCTACATGCCAGATGCTTCTACATTAACCTTGCAGGATCCATTCTCTGGTGATTTGACTAGTGATTTCCAGGCTGTCATGACCTCTCAGACTATGGCTGATCTTGGTTGGACTGCTTCTGGTGCTCCAGTGACTCGTCAAGGTATGACTACTGCTGAATATGAAAGAGTCGTCAAAGCAAGTTCTGACACAAATGTTGCCGTCAGCAATGTTGTTACCACCGTCTTCTTCGATGCCACTTACTTTACTAACACTGAGTATGATGGTTTATATCCAAATGGTGTCTTCTTTGTTGATTTTGCTCATAAGATTGCTGATCCAGCTGATAATAATGTTGCTCAGACCTCTGATTTCATGTCCTATGTCAAGAAAGCTGATGGCACCACTGCCATTCCAGCCCTGAACTTTGGTTCTACCACCATTGAAAGCTTGGCCTTCGATGATCTCACTGCTGATCAGTCTGACGCCTACTCTCAGTACTATGGCATGGATATCGTTTTCAGCTGTTGGTATGAACTTGAAGTCAAATGTGCTACCGATGAAGATGCCAAGGCTGCTGTTTCTGCTTGGTTAGCTGATATCGCTGCTGCTGGTTTTGTCAATGTCAGCGCTTCGACTCAGACTTTGGTTGAAACCTTTACTGCAACTGGCACTGTTGTCGCTGGTCTTGCTGATAGTAAGTTTGATCAATTCCAGGTAGGCCTGGGTATCGAAATTCATCTTGGTAAGTACAATACCACAACCCAGGTATACGATACCGGTTCCGGTTATTTCAGCGTTAAGATCGCTGGTTAATCTATTTAGATTGATACTCCTACATGAAGCCTGCTTCGTGTAGGAGTTTTTCTTCGTTCATTTATTGAAATAAGATTTAAAGACAAAGGGATAAAAACATAGTTGTAAGGGATTTCAAAAGAATAGGGAAATAGCAAAAATATCGATTTTATCGAGAAAAATGAGATTGTATACTAATTTGATGAAAAAGTTTTTCTTTCCTTAAAATTGTGGATGTAATTTAATGAATTCAGGAATGTATGGAGGAATTAAACTATGAAAAAACTTTTATTGACTATGACGGCGTTAGGATTGTTAACCTCATGTGGTATGAACACCTCTAGTGAGGCTGATTTATCTTTGGATGATTATTTAGTTGATCGGAATGATGTTACAGAAGTGGACTTTGACCAAGTCATTCAAGCTTTTAAAAACTATAATGTAGAGGCTGTAGTGAAAACTGGAAAACATCGAGTTTGTTATGAACTTCATGGTAAAGAAGCTTATGAAGTCTTTACTTATGATGAAAACGCAAAGCGCTACATATTAGATGAAGCCTATGCTGCTCTTGGTAAAGAGGGCTTATGGTCTTATTGTTATGACGAAGAGAATAAGCCTGTGCTTATGGATTGCCTATCCGGTGGTCATAGTGAGAATGTCTTTGTCAATATGAATGTTCCTTGCTATGAAATCATGACAATCTTAGGAAGTAAGGAAAGTGCAGCTTCCTGGAAAGAATTTAATGGTGTTTATTATACGGAAGATGTGGCTACGCTTGCTGCGATTATCCGTTTATCTAATTTAGATGAGACTATAGTTGATTCTTATCAGGACGTTATGCTTACTCTTTCTGAAACGACTGCTCAAATTGAAGTGACTTATACGAAAATAGGAGATGTAGAGACTCTATATCACTTCCTTGTCGAACTAAATAATATTGATTGTAATGTCAGCAATGATATCGAATCTATGATAGCTGATCCTGTCTTACCAGATTTTCACGCTTATACCTTGGAACAAAAAGAAGCGATGGGACAGTGCCTTGGTGAGGAATTGCCCTTCAGTGATCAATTCACAGCCTGTTCTTCTTATCACGTTGAAGAAATTGAACATACATGGTTCAACGATCTCAAATACCATGAAAACTACATCTTCACATTTGAGGATTATCACGCTGGTAACATCATTGATGATTATGCTGCTTTATTAGTGGACTACACCGCTGGAGAAAAAATAACCGATCCAGATACTTTAGTAGTCAGTCAGACATTTGAAAAAATGCTTCCTGCAAAGAAAGAGAATATCATTGGTTATCAGATTTGCTTGACTTATCAACCAAATGATCATTTAGAAAGAAGCGGTTCTTATGGTGAAGAACCCTTAACCGAATTATTTCCTGAAGGTATCTTTACCTTACAAGCCAGAGCACTTGTCGATCAGGTTGCACTTCTGAATCGGATTATGAGGACACTTTCGATCAAGGCTGGAGCCCAGCTTCCACAATTTGATCCATCCTCATTCAATCCGATAAAAGTAGATTGCAATTATCTAGGAAAAACATATCCTAAGAAATTCACAATTGAAGGTACATTTTTAACTGACTTAGAAGCAACAACTGCTTTAAAGGCATGGATTGATGATTTAGAAGAATTTGGCTACTTCAGCCTAGGTCATGCTGAGAGCAGTGCTGATGTGTTTGAAAACGAGGGAGCAATCAAGATGTTTAAAAGCGGTAGTAATGTGTTGGACTATTTTAGTATTGATATTCATCTTGGAAGTTATGATGAGGTGAGTCAAGGATATATCACCGGCTCTGGTGCTTTTGAGATCGTCATTGAATATGATAGGGCTATTATTGAGTAACTGGAGAGACAAAAAGGATCGAATTATTGAAATAACCTTGAAAAATGATAGGTATAGTAAGGGCTTTCAAATCAATTTTATGTTGCAAAATCCCCGTGTTTATCGACATTTTTAGAAATTTTACATTTGTAGATTAAAAAAACGGGTTTTCTTTTTTTCTTAAATGTAATTAAATAATTCTACTTTTTTCGGAGGAATTGAAAATGAAGAAAAAATTATTATTAACAATTGCTTCACTTGGTTTGCTTGCCTCTTGTGGAGCCAATACATCTAGCGTTACTGAATCATCCCCGTTGGATAATTCTGTTGCTACTTCCAGTACAACAGATTCCACCAACACTTCTTATGGTGATGCTTCTAGTACTCTTGATTCTGCTGATAACTCTTCTAAGGAGAACTCTTCTTCTGCTCCTGTTGTCTCGGATTTGGATATCACTGATGTCATCGATGGTTTAGCAGAATTCAGAGCTAAGATTGTTGTTGAAGACGTTATCTATAACTTATATGGTAAGGATGTTTGTGAAATCTTGGCTTTCGATGATGAAAAGGCTGACTATGAATTTGCTGAGGGATACGTCGCTACTCCTAACGACGGTGTCTGGTCCTATGGTTTGGATACCAATGGTAATCCAGTCTTAGATACCTGTATGTTTGGTGGCCACACCGATAACACTTTTGTCGATGCTGGTTTAGAGTTATATGTCGGCGTTTCTGCTATCGCCAGCGACACATAAACAAAAAAATGGGAAGACGACGATGGTGGATTTATCACCGATGATGAAGATACCATCGCTGCTGTTGCCAATATCGCCGGTTATGGCCTTTATGCTCAATATGGTTTTATGCCAGAATTCATCACTGTTACCACTACTCCTACTACCGCCACCTTTGAAGGCGAAATGACTGTCATGGGTCAGACTATCAACGTAGGTTTCACTGTCGAGAATCTTGGCACTAACACGAATACTGCTGCGGAAGCTTTACTTGTTAATCCAACTATCCCAACCTTCACTGAGTTCACCGATGATCACAAGCTTTATATGGAATATCTCGTGGGTGAGGAATTGCCATTCTGTGATAAGTTGACCGCTTATTCTCAGGTTTATCTTGATGATGAAGATGGCGACAACTACTATGATACTTTTAAGATCGAGGACTAT
Source organism: uncultured Clostridia bacterium (assembly GCA_900313465.1). Lineage (GTDB taxonomy): Bacteria > Bacillota_I > Bacilli_A > RFN20 > CAG-288 > Enterosoma. The sequence goes on along the minus strand of OMRU01000060.1, from coordinate 396 downwards.
CGTTCTGGTAACATCATCGATAATTATGGTGCTTTGTTGACTGGCTGGACTGCTGGTGACAAGAAGATTGACCCGGACACCACTGTCGTCAAGCAAGAATTCACCAAGCTATTAGAACCGGCTACTGAAACTGAAGGTGCTATTTATGCCTGTGTTGATTTTACCTATCTTCCTTATGCTTATTTAGAAATGTCTGATAACTATTATGGAGAAAATCAGGCACCTTTATATCCTAATGGTATCTTCATGTTAGCCGCTGGCATGTATCAAGAAAAAATTGCTGTCGATACTGTCGATAAAGTCAACACTTTCTTAGGTGGTATTGATAAACAGGATACGACTGATGCTATCCCAGCTTTCGGTGCTACCTTCACTCCAAATAATATTGCCTTAGAA
>OMRU01000082.1:4726-6330 GCA_900313465.1 uncultured Clostridia bacterium | reverse complement strand
AAAATTGTTCTAAAAATCCGGGATAACCACATTCAACCTTAATCGAACTATACTCTTTCTTCATATCGTATTCTTGAATATATTCATTTCTCATCGAATCAATATATTGAATTCCAAAATGAAGTCCTTCTTTTAGTTCATCTTCGTCAACCATGAAAAACAAAATGTTCTTTAAAATGAAAAAAGGACTGACACAATGTATCAATCCTATTCAACTATACTGGTGGAGCCAACCGGGATCGAACCGGCGACCTCCTCGTTGCGAACGAGGCGCTCTCCCAACTGAGCTATAGCCCCAAAGCGAAAAGATTATAGTTTATTTTAGAAAAATTATCAATCTTTGATATAACCCACAATGACACGATATGCTTCTATCAGCTTATCTAAAGACATAGCGGCATTGGCTGCACTAGGGGAAGGAAGAAGAATATTATCATCACCAATATATTTACGATAGACATCATAAGAGGCTTTCCCTGTGGTAAAGACAGCCTTGATATCATGTTCTTTTCTGATGGCATCCAAAATAGGCTTTGACGAAACAACATTCTTGATGCTAGCATCGCTAGAAGCATGAATGTCACACTCATAGATAGAGTCATATAAGGCAATATGATGTCTGGTCAGGAATTCTTTTCTCTCTTGTATGCTAAGAGGTTCATCTTCCTCAAACACACCGGCTAAAGCCTTATAGAAGCGGTTAGTTTTATGCGCATAATAAAAGTTAGCGGCGCGAGTCGCAATACTTGGTAAAGAACCAAGAATCAGTATTTGACAGCCTTGCGGGACAAAAGGTTTTAAGCTCTCATGAGTAACATGATCATATTGATATTCCATGGCAGTATTCTATCACAAACAAGGAAAAGAAATGGCCTTCCCGCCTATAGAAGGTAAGGAAGGCCAATGAATCGTTCTGTTTCTTATTTCTTCTTGATGACAACAACGGTTCCAACCAAGGATTTTCCGGTGAAACCAGAGACGAGAAGAAGAACAGCATAGATGATTAAGACGATACCTAAGATCAAGGAAGCAAATCTTCTTAAATCACCAACGTTGAACCATAAGAGTAAGCCGAAGGTCAATAAGATAGCACCGGTGATCAAGATGATGAGGCTACCAACAGTATTGCGCTTGTTAGCAAGGCCAAGGACACCATCGAGTAAGAATAAGGCACCGATGACAATCATCATCAAGGAGATGAGTTCGAAGTAGCTGCGGAATAAGGCGATTGGTGGAAGTAAAGCTAAACCGATAGTAATCAGGATAGCACCAGTCATACCATAACTGCTTAAGACAGCTTTGGTCTTGATGAGACTGGCAAGAATCAAACAGGCACCAGCCACTAATAAGGTGCCGGAGAAGATCCAACCGATAATGTCGTTACCGCTGACACCGACACATAAGAGGATACCGATCACAAGATAAATGATACCATTGAGAATTAAATCGTTCTTTTTCATTTCATTTTCCTTTCTTTCTTGCATGATTTAATATAGTCTTTTCCTATAATATTTAAAAGTAAAATATGAAAATTTTAATTATTCCTGATTCCTTCAAAGGAAGTCTCACATCAAAAGAAGTAACAGATATCATCAACTCAGCAC
>OMRU01000082.1:0-4695 GCA_900313465.1 uncultured Clostridia bacterium | reverse complement strand
CACTTCTTGAAAAATATCCTTCATTAACCATTGAAGGTCTTCCTTTTGCAGATGGTGGAGAGGGTAGTCTTTCTTGCCTTAAGGAAGTGCTGAAAGAGTATCAACAGCAAGTTGTGAAAGTCACCGGTTGCCAGATGGGAGAAACAAGAAGTGTACCTTATCTCATCTATAAGAACAAAGCCATCATTGAAACGGCTCAAATCATGGGTTTAAATCAAGTGATTCACAATCCATTCATCACTACTACCTATGGTGTGGGAGAAGTGATTCATGATGCACTAAATAGAGGAATCAGAGAATTCACCATTACGCTTGGTGGATCATCGACTAATGATGGTGGTGCAGGTATGCTAGCTGCTCTAGGAGTACTCTTCTATCATCAACATAAAGCCTTCATTCCTACTGGTGGAACGCTTAATGATATCGATAAAATTGATATTTCTCATTTAGATAAAAGACTTAAAGACTGCACATTTAAAATTCTATCCGATGTTACCAACTCTCTATTAGGTCCTCAGGGTGCCACTTACACTTTTGCGTTGCAAAAAGGAGCAAGCAAAGATCAATTACCTTACTTAGAAGAAGGAATGAAGCATTATGCTTCCTTGGTTTGTTCTCAGAAAGAAACTCAAGAAGGTAGTGGAGCAGCCGGTGGATTAGGGTTTGCCTTCCTTTCCTTCTTTCCTAGTCATCTTGTATCTGGAGCGGAAGAAATCTTACGCCTCTATCACTTTGATGAACGAATCAAAGATGTCGATATGATCATCACGGGAGAAGGAAAGACAGATTCTTCTTCCTTAAACGGGAAATGCATTTCTATCATTGCGAAACATAGTCAAAACAAAAGACTTGTCCTGTTATCAGGATATGTCGAAAAGGAGGTCTATGATTCTTTAAGAAATATCGGCTTTAAAGAAATCTATTCCATCCAGAACGATAAGAACAAGACATTAGAGGAAATTCAAGCACATGCGAAAGAAGATTTGAAAGCAAGTGTAGTAAAATATATATCGTGTTAGAAAAAGATAATTCACCTCGTTCAATCAGAGTACGTTTCACAGGTTTTTTAACCTTATTCTTTTTGGTGGGTTTTATCCTTTCTCTGCTGATTACCATCCATACAGCCACAAAAGATGAAACAGGAGAAATCATCTACTCTTCTATTGGTCTAGGATTCAACTTGCTTTTCACCATCGGCTTTGTTCTCTCGCTTCTTTTCTTCATTCTCTTTTATCTCATTCGCTTTATCAAACAAGCCAAAGGCCCAGCCTTAAAAATGACACCAAAAGAAGAATTCAAGGATGGCTATGATCTTGGTCAGCATATTGCTGATATCACTACTTCTGATATCGGGTATTCTCCTTTCTTCAAGGTTTCTTGGGCAACGTACAGAAAAGATATCCTCACCCTGACTATGGTCTCCCTCCTTTCTCTAGGATTAGGCTTATATCTCGTGCTATCTAGAAACGAAAACAACCTTGGCTATGCCTTATTGGTGTTATTCCTTATCTCCTTGAGTATTTCTTTGATTCTTTTATTTGTTCTTCCTTTGCTAGATAGAAATAGACAAAACAAGACCCTGCAGAAGAATTTTTCTATCTACCAGGATAAAATCTATTTTGAAACCAACAACATCCCTCAGGAATATACCTTCTCCATGTGCCATAAGTCCTACAAGACTTCGGATACGCTGATTTTCATCTTCTATCGTGACGGACAAAAAAATTTCTTTTTTCAAAAGAAAGATATGGACAATCAGACATTCGAATTCCTACAATTAAAAGCAAAACAGGTAAACAATAACAACTGACATGTTCTATCTTGTAAAAGTATTGATCGGTCGAGCTATCGTGGCGTTAGATAGACCCTTTTCCTACTATAGTGAAGATGAAACCATCACGCAGGGAATGAGAGTCATGGTTTCTTTTGGCTCTTCAAAAGAAACCATCGGTTTTGTCATTGAAAAACCTCAGACCATCAACATGACCATAGAAGAATATGAAGAAAAAGAAGAAATCCACCTAGCCAAGATCATCAGAAAAGTCGATGATGAACCACTTCTTGATGATGACTTGCTCCTGCTAGCCAAAAACATTGCCAATTATTATCAGTCTGATCTGATCAGAGTCTTCAACAGCATGCTGCCACCAAGTCTCAAACCTAAAAACTCAGCACTGAATAAACCACAAGGAAAGTTTGTCGATTTCATCTTTGCTAATCCGTACGATTCTTCTTTGCTATCCAAAAACGAAGCCGTTCTCTATACCAAGATTCAAAGCAGTGAAAATGGTTTAAGAGCAAGTAAGATCACCGCCAAAAAATCACTGGAAAGTCTATTGAAGAAAAACGCACTCTTTGTACAATCCATTCCTGTTTCCCGCATTCCTGAAATTGAAGCCTCTGAGATGATCCCCTTTGATTTAACCATCGAGCAGAACAAAGCCTATGAAGCCATCTATCATGGAAAAGAAAAAGAAACCTTCCTCTTACAAGGTGTAACCGGATCAGGAAAAACCGAAATTTACATCAAGTTGGCAGAAAGTTATCTCAAAGAAAACAAGGGTGTCTTGATTCTCATACCAGAAATCGCCCTTACCGATCATATGGCCAATGTCTTTGCCTCCCATTTCAAAGATACCATTTCCATTCTCAACTCCTCTTTAGGAGACTCTCGCAAATATGATGAATACAAACGCATTCTCTCCGGAGAAAGTAAGGTTGTCTTAGGAACAAGAAGCGCTGTTTTTGCACCAGTTCAGGATTTAGGAATCATCATCATCGATGAAGAACACTCCAACTCCTACAAACAGGATAACGTGCCTTATTACGACGCCATTAAAGTGGCGCAGATGAGAGCGGAAATCCAAGGGTGTAAAGTCGTATTAGGTTCTGCCACTCCTCGAGTCATCGACAAAGCCAGGGCCAGTCATAATCTCTACACACCAATTTATCTCAACACCCGTTATTCCAAGAACCAGGAAAAAGAGCTCATCATTGTCGATATGAATCATTCCGATGTTCTGGATGCCAAAGTCTCCTCTTTGATTTCCATTCCTCTTCAGGAAGAAATCAACAAGACATTAGCCAGACATGAGCAGGTGATGATTTTAATCAACCGCAGAGGTTATTCACCAACCTACACCTGTCGCAAATGCCACACGACAGCCAAATGTCCAAACTGCAACATTCCTTTAAGCCTTCATAAACGAGATAACACTCTTCGCTGTCATCATTGCGGATACCACGTCAATTCCTATAATTATCGCTGTGAATGTGGAGGTGAAGACTTCTTCTCTCTTGGCTATGGTACAGAAAGAGCCTACGAAGAATTGAAAATGCTTTATCCTCTTGCCAAGATCACTAGACTTGATAGCGATATCTCATCTAACGAGGTCAGACATGAAGTCCTGCAATCCTTTGCCGATGGAGAAACAGATATCATCGTTGGAACCCAAGTCATCGCCAAGGGTCATGATTTTCCTCGCGTGACTCTCGCTGCTATGCTTGATGCCGATAGTTCTCTTCGCCTACCCACCTATCTGGCTAACGAAGAAACATTTGACCTCATTTCTCAGTTTGTCGGTAGAGCCGGAAGAAAAGATCTGAAAGGTCGTGTCTTGCTTCAGACATACGTTCCCGATAACCAAGTCATTCAACTTGCTGCCAAACAGGATTATGAGACCTTCTATAAGTTGGAGATGGAAGAAAGAAAGAGATATCAATATCCGCCTTATACTTACCTTGCTCAGATTACCATCAAGGCCATGGATTCTGCTTACGCTCAGAAGGTTGGAGATAAGGTCAGAGAATATTTGCTTTCGGCCATTGGAAACAAGCGATTCAACGTTTATGGACCGACTGCTCCCTATATTCCACATATTAATGGAAGATATTATCGAAACATTTTGATAAAATATAAATCTCCTGAAGAGGCAAATGAAATCTTCAGGGGTCTCAAGACCATTCGTCTTGCAAACAAAGATGCCGAAATCCTCGTCAACATTGACCCAGGAAACGAAGGTATCTAGAAAGGAACACCAATATGATTACAGTCTCTTTATTAGGTATGGACCACTATGAGGCAATCAGCAAAACCAAATTACTTCACAAGAAGTTGAAAGAAGCCTATGGCGTAGAAGATAACGAATTAGAGTTCTTCGCACCAGAATCTTTCATCATCCATGATGGTTTTGAGCAGACTTCTTTCCGTTTAAACGTCAAAGTTGAAGCTCCATATGAAGAACAGGACAAAGAAACCATCGTCAAAGATATCATCTTCGAAGCGCTGAAGAATGTCGCTATCCATATTCGCGTCGTCTTCGAATACTTCGAACCAGAACACGAATATATCAGCATCGATCCAGATTATCCGGAATACATGAGCGAAAAGAACACGGTCAAAGCCGACGATCATGATCACGACGACGACTACTTTGATCCAACCGAATATGATGAAATCCATGATGAACCATACATGGGTGACATCATCTCTGAATTTGATGAATACATCAAAGAAAACCCTGACGCTTCCAATGAAGAAGTCTATGCTGCCTTAGCCGGCATCAGAGACAAGGTCACCGCTTCTCATCATGAAACAGATGAAGATGAGCAGGCCTTTGAAGACGCTGAAGCGGATTAATTCTTCTGCTATAAATAATAAAGGATACCCGGAAATAGATCATAAGTCTATTCCGG
>OMRU01000039.1 GCA_900313465.1 uncultured Clostridia bacterium | reverse complement strand
TACTTGTAATAGACAAGTTCATTAGTCTCATTGCCTTCTGCATCAATGTGAGATAGTTTACATCTTTCTAATCTGATGATGTTACTAGAAGAATTGGGATTAAAGCCTAAATGAGACTGATGGTTTGCGCTTAAAGTCTTAGCAATAATTTGCGAATTCGTGATGTTCAATTCGTTGTTTGAAGCACCGAGAGTTGTTGCGCCCGTGGTATCACCTTCGACACAAACAGTAGTGAAGTTATTCCATTCGCTCACATCTTTATCATTCACACCTTTCAAAATGGAATTATCAACATTGACGACAAAACCATCAGAGAAGACATTCAAAGCCCCCCAACCTTCAAATTCACAATTTTTGATGTTCACCGTCACAGTAGATTCCGAGCAGAAATTGATGGTGTAAACGGTAGCTTTGGCTTTGACGTTATCAAGATCAAGAGTAACGTTAGTCATTCCAAAGTCGACCTGAATAGCTCTTTCAAAGCTGGTATAGCCCGCTTTAGCAAATGTTCCTAAATTATGCAATTCAACTTTGACATCACTTTCACTGATACGGATACCACGATCTGCGGCAAACTTAATGTTATGGTTATTACCATCGATATAAGTATTCTTAGTGATAGGTAAATAAGCAGTGCGCTCAATATCCTTCAATAAGGCAATACGTTCCGTCTTCTCTTCCGTGACCACCGCTTCTGCTAAAGCAGTGTCTAAAGATGTATAAACCTGAGTTGTATCTCTGTTATACGCAACGATATTATCAGCCGTGACATAATACTCGGAGAAGTGATCAGTGCAGAAGACCAGTAAACCGGTTGCTGGATCATAGAAATAATCACCAGCTTCATCAACAGCATCAGCACTGTTTTCCTGATGACCGCCATCATTAAAGGCCTGGCCAGCAGAGCCATCATAATTCACGTTGACATTCGTTAAACCCTTAGCGATGTAAGTGTTGACAACCGCTAAGAAGTTTTCTGTCTTCTGCACACCATTGACAAGTAAGTTCAAGTCAATTGCAGCAGCGGCAAGATCGCCATCAGAAACGGTATAAGTACCAGCGTTTTCAACTGTATCTCTGGTAGTAACACCTAAAACAACAGTATCACCTTCATCAACGCCAGTATTAGGAGTGAAGGTCAAATCAACTTTCGTGGTTGGTTCAACATCTCCTGGATCAGAATAATAATTCATCGTCGTGGTCAAACCGGTACCAACAACAGTTTCCTGTGGCAAATAACCTGCTAATTCGACACCAGCAGTATCACTGACTGCAGCATTGCCCTGAACTGCTTCAATTCTAAGTGTGTAGTTGGTTGATAATCCCTGGAAGATATTGCCACGAGAGATTGGAAGATGGAAACTGAGGTCACCTATTTCAACATTTGTTTCTGAAGGATCCAGAGTTTTCCAAGCAGAACGATAAGAAAGCAAGCCTTCATATTCGTTATTATCAATCGTAATCTTCATACCAGCAGCCAAATAATCTGTTGGATTGACCGCCTTTAAAATATAACGATAAAGAATCTTTACGTTACTATTGTTCACAAAACTAGCCGTGATATCAGCGCGATCACCTGGCGTCATCTTATCCATCGTAATTTTGCCAGTGGTAGCATCGACAGTCGCTGTACCACCATTGACCCAACCATCTTGCCAAGTATACTTGTTACCTAATTCATCTTCTAATTCACCATTCGTATCAGCCTTGGCAGAATAAAGTTCTGGGGTAGCAAGGGCGCCTTCAATATCAACCTTACCAGCTGTGACGGCAACCTGGGCTTCAGCCACATCAGTGAATAATGCAAAGGTACCACCAACGCCAATACCGACAGATGCTGTTGCGAGAAGGGCAAATAATGTCAACTTCTTTGATTTTTTCGTTTTCTTCATAAAATTTATTCCTTTCTGAATATGAACTACATCGACTTTTTTACTGATTGATTTTAGAGTCCCACATCCACGGCCGCAGATGTGGAACCCAAAGCAAAAGTAACTTGAATTTAGTATTTATTATCCAACTTAATTTGTGGCATTCCCTTAGGCCGCTTCAACTTTGAAAGTATTGGTTACAATCAAGTCTTGATAACAATGATGATTCTTATTTCAAAACAGAACCCCTTCGTCATCATCTACAAACCAATAGAAGTAGCAACTGCTAAGCTGGACAAAGAAAGAATTTTAAAATCTCTTCCTTTTCCCATACTCCTTTTTGCTCCTTTTTCTTGTCTTAATCTTTCCTTATTAATAGAGAATGTAGACTTTCGTTATCTAATTCGCCTCTGAATTCCTTGTAAACAGAAGGAAAAGAATTAATGCATCCTGTAGACAAGTGATGTCATAAATCTTTTCATCATCACATTCATCTATCAAATTAATACCGAAAAATTAAGCACATTCTTCATGTCCTTTGAAATGCTGTAATAATTCCCCTTTTTTTGCTCCTTTCTAGAAATAAGGGGCCAAAAAAACAATGACCAGAATCCTTTTGCCTCTTTTTCTTACCCAAATTATAAACCATCAGGAATATAAAAAGCAACATTTTTGTACAACTGTTTAACTTTGCTATCTTTCATATTTATATCGATGAAATCATATATTTCTTTTGCATTTAATATGAAAGGTAACAATATGAAAGTTAATACATTTTTCAGTCTATTTTTTTCTTATATGTTATACTTTTTGCATGAAATACCATAAATTGATTTTAATCGCGTCTAGTTTGTTTCTGGCTTCTTGTCAATCCTATGAAAGCATCAAGGCAAGTTGTGATGGAGAGCATATCGTTTATCACAACACATATGATGTCTCAGAAGTACCGTTTTTTAAGAATGAACAGGCTTTGACTCATGACAAAGCCATGGATATCAGAAACTATTTCTTCCACTATGCAACCCATCCTTCCAACACCACCGAATTTATCTTTCTCTATAAAGGTCTTTTAAATGGCCGATACTTCAAGATCGATATTTGCTTAGATAGCCGTAAGGAAAGTAATCCTTACTTCTTAGCAGTCACTTATCATCTAGATGATGCTTCTTCTTTACCTGATTCTTATTTCTATTACTCCACTGATTTCAATGTGACGGATTTCAAGAAGGATAACTATATCACTTCCTATTATTACGACTATATCGATAATCAGAACCAACAACAGCAGTCTTATCTTGATATCGCCTATTCTGATATCTCCTTTGCCTCTTGTCCTATGATTGATAAAGCAACCTATCATCTTTCTGATACCTCCACAATTCCAGAAAAAGGTAAGAAATCCGAAAAAGAACTATCTTTATCTGGCCTTGAACCAATCAGGGCGGCGAGTTGCTACTTAGAGAAGTTGTTGACCACCGTTTGTGAAGATTATCATCTTTGGTAAATCAAGATTAAATAATTCAAGCAGTAAGTAAAGCTTTGATAAGCACTTACTGCTTGTTTTGTTGAACCAAAATTGAAACTTTACCGCGCGAAACTAATTTTGTGCCTTATAATCTTTTTCATACGTTCAATATTGAGGTCAATGAATTATGAAAAAAACAAGTCTAATCCTGCTTTGCTTATCCGCTTTATCTCTGACCGCCTGTGGAACAACATCTAGTGTTTCTAGCTCTTCTGAGAGCACTTCTGAAACCAGCAGTCTTGATACTTCTACATCAACAGAAGGCACCAAGGAAGAAACGAACCAGGCGCTAGAGAACGCCTTAGAAGCCTTGAAGATTGGCTTCCAGGCCAAGGTTTCCTACAAAGTCAGCCAATACAACTCTGCCACGGACAGAGTCGTCACTAATTTTGCCAAGGAAGTCATCCTAAAGAATGACAATGCTGGCAAGGTCTATGGTGAAAGAGCCTTATCCTTCCGCGCTGATGGAGCTCTGAAGAATAGTTCTGATCCTTTCCAGTATTTCTATGATGATGACAAAGGTCACTTCTATCAGGAGACTCTGACTTATGATAATCAGATCATCGCTGATTATCGAAAGACTGGTGATAGCTACTTTGATTCCTTGTTCTCCAATCCATTTGAATTGTTGGATAGCAACAATTTCTACTATGTGGAAGCAAACAAGAGATTCTTCCTTTCTGAGGGTGCTAGCAGAACTATCGCTTCCTGGTTTGGTACCGATATGACAAACTACACCAATCTATATCTCAACGACAACGCCTATTTCACCCTTGAAGGTGATAAGTTTGCTTCCTTCACCATGGAGTTTGACACCAAGAAGAGCGCCACTGGTCTAGATGAAATCTTAGCCTTCAACATCGACTTTGTTCAGACTGGTGAAGAAGTAAATTACACCCACACTTCTCCTCTTCAAGATGATGGTGAGGATAGAACTGAACTGGTGAATGCTTTTGCTGCTTTAAAAGATAAAAGCTATACCATGGAATATATCTTGACTCCTGATGAGATGAGATTAGCAAGCCCAATTCATCAGATCTATTATTTCGATGGAACGAATATCTTCATCGATAAGATTGCTGAGAATTCCGTTAAAGGTCTTACTACCGATGATGAACTCTTACTTGCCTCTCAGGATGGCAATATGACTTCCTACACCTATGGAAATAACCTTGCCTTCAATCAGGTCGACTCTCCTCTTTCTGGTTTCAAGGCCGTAGACTATCTTCCAAAACTAGATTCCATTTCTCCATTGTTCTTCAAAAAGAGCCAGGACAAATACGTGGTCGATCAGAGAAATGTCCTTTCTGTCTATAACGAATTACAACCACTTTTCGCTAATGCGGATTATCTCACTAAGGCTAACCTGGTCAAGGATGGTGTCGTCCAGAAAGATAGTAAAGACATCTACTTCTCCTTACAGAGTCTTCTTTCCAACAGTGCGGAAATCAGCATCGTCGATAACTTGCCTCAGATCAAACTCACCTACATCAATGATTCTATGGGATTTGGCGGTGAAGAAACCATCACCATCAAATTCAAAAATGTCGGTTCTACCTCTCTCCCTGAAGAGGTTCAGAACAAAATCGGTGAATAATTACAAAAGGAACTATTATTATCATGAAAAAACAATTGCTTCTTATTTCCATTGCTAGCTTAGCCTTGCTTGTTAGCTGCAACACTCCTACCTCTTCTACCACTTCTTCTGTTAGTGATTCCTCTAGCAATACTTCTTCTAGTTTGGTTGAAACCTTTACTATCTCTGCTGATAGTCAAATCAAAGGTGGCGTGTTAAGTTTTGATCAAACGAGTGCCAAAAAAGGTGATGTAATCACCATCACGGTTACTCCTGAAGAAAACAAGGTCTTAAAGGAATTGACTTCCTCAGTTAAAGGTGTGACGTTTACTACCGTCAAGGAAAATGAAACCTACACCTTTGTCATGCCAGGAGAAAATATTACCATCTCCGCTACTTTTATCGGTAACAACTTATTATCCTTCGTCAATGTTTCTCCAAACTTCTTAGACATCAATGACGATGAAAACGTCTTTGGTAGCAAACATAAGGAAGGCGATGAAATCTACTTTGAAATCAAAGCCGCTGAAGGTGGCGTCTTATCCATCCTCGATGAAGGTATCTTAGAACATATCTATGTCCATGTTGGAAATGACGTCATCCGTCCAACCTTTGCTAAAGGTGGTGAAACCACTGGTTTACTTCCTGTTTCCTTTAAAATGCCAGCTGATGCCACTACCGTCTATATCGTCTATTCTATCCAACAGCATCAAGTTGAAGAAGGACACACCGTCACCTTCCAGGTCGCTGACGGCTTTAAGTTATTAGGTGTAACGGAAAACACCAAATACGATTATCTCAACGCCTATCTGATCAGAGAAGAAGGATATAGTGTCACTTCCTTCCAGTGGAAATATAAGAACACTGATGACTGGTATGATATCTCTTATCAGTTCAAGAACAACATTTCTGAATTTACCATCCGTCCTTATAGCGATGGCTTAATTGATGACATCATCATCAAAGTCGAAGGTCAGCTTGTCGGTTCTCAGGATATCGAATTTACCAATGCGGATAACGTAAACTTCTTCACCACTGATGAATATGGCTATGGTTATGTCTCCACTTCTGCTCCAAGCAAAGTGCTTGTTGGTGAAACGGTCAATTTCTATGTCAAACCAGTCGGTGGCAAACATTTAAATAGCATCACGATCCAGGGTGTTGATTACACTCCAGATGTCAATCCTTCTAACTATACCTATCTCAGTTTCGTCATGCCAGATAACAAAGTCAGCATCACCTTCAACTGTGAAGAAAACGGTACAATCACCGTCGCAGAAAATAACTTGTTAGATTCTGTTATCATCAAGAATAACTTCTCCTATGATGGTTGGGAAATCTCCTCTGCCGCTCCAGGTGAAACCTTCTATGTCATTCCAACTGCCAAAGAAGGATATGAAGTCATCGGTGGTAGTCTAAACGGCGGTGAAATGCAGCCATATCAGAGATACGAAGATTATGAGTCTATGGATTCCGCTTATGCCATTGCCTTCGTCATGCCAGAAAATGGTAACGCCGTTATCACGTTGAATATCGGCACTACCCATAAGGTCAACGCCACCGCTTCTGACAACATCTCTTTTGCCACTTATGGCAAAGATAGTTATGCTGTTTCTGCCAAGGTAGAATTCAGTGTCAATCCTGGTATGCAGTATGATATTGACGAAGTCAAAGTCCATAAAGTCGATGATGCTTCTACCACCATCAATGTTTCTTATGATGAAGGTGGTTATTACCCATACTCCTTTATCATGCCAGACTTCGATGTTGTCATCGAAGTCGAAAAGACCGAAAAAGCCAAGACTAGCGTAGCTGTTGATTACCAGGCTTTAGCTGATATCTTTGATTCCATCACCATCTCTCAGCCAAGCCTGAGAACAACCAAGACCATCACACCAAGTAGCAGCCTTTCTTCTCTTGATTTATATGTCAATGAAGATGTCATGGTCGAAGTCGTTTTGAAATCTAACACCTATAGTGTCTTACTTGAAAGCTTAGATAACACCTCTCATCAGCATAACGTTTCTAACTTCAACATCTACTCTGGTAAGGCATATTACACCTTCGATTCCTTTAAAGTCACTGATACCCTGACTAGCCTTAGCTTCAGCAAGGAAAGCAAGACAGCCAAGAGTGCTACGATCACCGATACCACCAATGGTGCCGT
>OMRU01000146.1 GCA_900313465.1 uncultured Clostridia bacterium | reverse complement strand
CAACTTTGGCTTGTAATAATGATTGGATAGAAGAACAGGAATCGCCCAGGTCAACACGGCATGTTTTGGAATGATGATATTTAAAATGAAATAGACGGATAAAAAGCTACCTAACAAGAGATATTTATAGCCTTCATGGTAGAAAAATTTTGTTCTCTTTAAAAACCAGGTAGATAAAAGCACTAACATATTGAAAGGAACAAAGATGTTGATCGTGATATAAGTAGCCCTGGATAAAACTAATGCACTGATCTTGTTGAGGATGAAATACATCAACAAAACCACCACCAGAAAGGCAGCCGTAACCATTGCGGCTTTACATAACTGGCTATTGGCATCGATTTCATTCTGTTTTAAGGTGTTACTTTGTTCTTGTCTCTGCATATCAGATACCTATATTGAAATCATCATAATCCTTCAACATCTTCAGAAGCTGTTGTTTATGATGTTCAAATCTCTTGGTGTTTTCCTGGTTATAAGTCAGAGTCCACCACATCATATGCATATGACCTAAAAGGCGAATCTTGCCTTTGATTTCTGGATCATCTTTCTGGAAATATTCATTCAGGGTTTCTTCATAAAGTCTGGTGCAGACATCATGCGATAACTTGAAGAAGGCTTCATTATTTCCAGGATCAGTTTCTTCAAATAATTCATAAGGAGCAATCAAAGCGGCAAGTTCAAAAATCGGATGACCATGAGAGAGGGTATCCATATCGATTAAGAAGAGTTCATGATCCTGAATCATGATGTTCTTGACGTGACAATCACCATGGACAAAAGTATTTCTTTCCTCAATACCATTTAACATGCCAAAGAGTTTTTCACTATCCTGCTTAGGTAAGAATGGTTTGATCTTTTCAAATTTCTTTAACCAAATTTCCTTGGTGCTTGGAAGACTCTTACCATCGCTAATCGCCGTGTTGATTTTCTTTAACAAAGCAGCATATTTCTTGTTATATTCATCAAAGTTTTCCATATGGTCCTTATAAAGATCTCTTAAAAGGACACTGTCGAGAAGTTCAAAACGAACGCCAAGCTTATCTCCGACTTTCACCACGTCAAAGGAAATCGCGGTTGGGATACCAAGAACAAAGGCCTGCTTGGCCATACTGAGTTCTCTTTCGACTTCCTCAATTGGCATATCATGCTTATAGGCCTTGACGATGGTATCTCTATCTAGACGATAGACGGTAGAGAAATAGCCTGAACCGATGACTTCACAATTGGTGACATCCACACGGTTTAAAGCTTTATGGACATCGATGATGCTCGTAAAGCCAGTCATAGATAAGACTTCATAGACGGATAAGGTTGCATTATAGATATGGACATCATCACATTTCTGCTTAATTTTTAAAATTACTCTTAAACCAGCAGAAGAGACATAACTGACTTGTTCAAAATCAAGAATCAAGGTTTTGAAGGTTTGTTTGTCGATAACTTCAAAAGACTCTTTTTCGGCATCACTGGCGGTTGTAGAATTGATTTCGCCAACAAAAAAGAGAGTTAGGACTTCATCTTTGAGCTCTGTTTTCGCAATTAGATTCATAAGTGTTTTTCCTTGTTGCTCCTATCTTATCAAGATAGGTTTTCTAGTAATATTTTACACAAATCCAACAACTAAAGAAACTCTTAACTTAAAAATGTTACAAATTGCTGAATGTAATATCTCCTTTTGTGTTGAAAATGCCTATTTTAGCAGTTGTTTTCGCGTTTTAAATTCATCTATAATATCTTTAGATAAAAAGAGCAAAAGAAATGGAAAATTCACAAATCATCGAAAAGCCAGTGGTGAATGAGGATACACCACAATCTATTCCAAGTAAGCCTAGACGCATGGAAGAACAGGATGTCGCTAAAGGCATCGCCATCTTTCTAGTCATGGCGCTTCACATCCTTGTCGTTCATAAAGCCGCCTATCAGGTCTTAGCCTTGTTAGCCGGATTTATCATGGCTCTCTTTTTCTTTTTGTCAGGTTTGAATTATAAACCTGGTAAGACCTATAAAGAGAACATCATCAAAAGAATCAAACAAATACTGATTCCTTTCTTAATCTATGTCCTAATCATCACTATAATCGTCGGAAGCTACTTAATGATAACTGGACAATCATCCTTCCTAGATATCCTTAAGACTTTAGGAAATTGTCTTCTCGGGTCACAATTCTCAAACCAGATTGGATTGAAATCGGGAAGCATGCCACTTCATTGGTGTCTGATGATCATCTGGTTTATCATCATGCTGCTATCTGCTACTTTCATCTTTTATGGAGTTGTTGATCTTTGTCTTAAAAGCCTATATTCTTTCATCTCCATCTCTATCTTATTATTAAGTATCACGATTCTTCTTGGTTATCTGAATTTCTCTCTTCCTTTCTATTTAAGAGAAGCACCAACCATCACAGTCATCATGCTCTTTGGAGCCTTATTCAAGAAATACAAGATATTTGAAAATCCCTCTAAAATGTGGGTCATCATCAATTCTCTTGTCGCCTATGGTCTATATCTCTTTGTTGCTATCCTCTTTCGAGGTGGAGGATTCATCATGGGTGGTAGGCTTCTTGGTTCCTTTGGTCCTCTTGAAGGACTAATCACCATTGTATACGCCATCTTTGGTTCCTATTCCTTCTTGAACTTCTGTCGGCTATTAACCCACGTCAAAGGACTAAAATTCATTCTCACCTACTTAGGAAACAATTCTGTTTATTACTTGTTATTACACCAGATGGTGAAATTCTTCGTTCAGGAAATCATGAATTATCATCCTTCTGGCATGATGATGAGTAGTGAAGTAACTGAAGGCTTATCCTTCCTTGTCTTATTCATCACGATAGTCATCGTCACGTTATATATCATCTTGATCACCTTCCTAAAAAAGAAACTCAAAGAAATGAAATCTACCAAAGGAGCAAAAGAAAATGAAAGTATCAAATAGACTTGAAGACCAAATTCTTTATATCGAAGTGGAAGGTAGAATTGATTCTTCCACCCATCTTCAATTAAGAGAAGAATTAGAAAAGATCGACTTCTCTTTGGCTAAGGAAGTCGTCCTGGATTTCAAGAATGTCGAATACATCTCCTCAGCCGGCTTAAGAGAACTTCTCATCATCCGTAAAAGAGCAGCGGATCACTTCAGACTCATCCATGTCAACGACGATGTCTATGACATCCTTCAGATGACTGGTTTCAGCAATATTCTACAAATCGAAAGAGATGAGAATACCCAAGTCGACTATCCAAAATTATCCTTCAAAGCCTTTTTGGATTACAAATTGAAAACCACGCCAGAAAAAGTCATTCTTTCTGATGACAACTTCAATCTGACTTATAAAGATATTGATGAATTATCCGATAGTAT
>OMRU01000028.1 GCA_900313465.1 uncultured Clostridia bacterium | reverse complement strand
TAGTCATCGAACACAATCTTGATGTCATCAAATGTGCTGATCATATCATCGACCTTGGTCCTGAGGGTGGCGATAGAGGTGGAAGAGTTGTCTTCCAGGGCAAAGTCAAAGATATCATCAACTGTGAACAATCCTATACTGGCAAATATCTCAAGCGTGAGATAGAAAAAGAAAAATATCGTAAACTTCAGTTCAACGATTAAGTAGAAATCCGTTTTATCTTATGGGCCACTCTGATGTCAGAGCGGCCCTATTTCATGTGTGCGTATGCCTTTGTTAAATGGTGCGTTGTGACAGGTGTGGCAGTTTTGTGGCACTCAGTTTGATATGATGTGGTTGGAATTTAACGAAGAGAGCAAAAAGGAGAGAATTTATGAAAAGTTTTTTGCGAACCCTTGTTGGATCAGTTGTCGGGTTGATGTGTTTGGCGTTTGCGCCAATAAAAGCCCAGCCTTCAACCGCGTCTTTTATTACCCCAAGAACATTAAAGGCTAACGCTGACGAAACCCTTGTTGCTGAACTGAACAGCACAGATTTTGCCAAGATGCAAGTTGGCGCTACAACATATACCAATTCCTATGGACAATGGTTGATCACGCCAAATGTCAGTGCTACTGGGACTGGTTCTTTTACTGTTCCCGGGGAACACACTGTATACATTACGATTAATACCGCTAGTGAAAAACTCTACCGTGCCGAGTATTCTGTTAATTTTAAATCTGGAGGATACGTCGGTACCACTGATTTCAACAGAATTGTTATCGGCGATCCTCTAGGAGAAAGAGATGAAAATGCTGACCTTTTTGTCGATGACCTGGAGAAATCTAAGACAATAACGGCAAGTGAAGATTTGAGCCAACTCAAACCGAATATACTACAAAGTCAAATCACCCTCTGGTTCCATCGAGTCGCGGAAATTGAAGGAGCTTCTTATACCTTTTCCTATATTAGGGTTTATGGAAAACCCATGACAAGTCAAACCGTCAGTCTGGATAATCAGGGTGGTACAGGTGGTTCTACTCAGATTACAGTCAAACCAAATGGAGCCATGCCAACTATCACACTTCCAACCAGAACTGGTTATACCTTTGGTGGATATTATTCTAAGGCTGAAGGTAAGGGTACACAGTTTTATACTGCCACTGGTGCCGGCAAACAAAACTGGTCTGCCAATATTTCCAGTACCCTTTATGCTTATTGGATTCCATATTCCTACACGGTGAAATATAACGGAAACAAGCCGGCTAAAGCACCTGCTTCTTCCACTGTCAACTATATCCCAGTTGATTGTACTTGGGAATATGAAACCACTCAATATTTAGGTGGTGCTCCCGAGTTGGCTGGTTATAAATTTGATGGTTGGTATACCGATCAGGCTTGTACCAATAAGCTTGGCGATGCGTTTGAACGTATGGAAAAACAGACGCTGTGTAGTGTCAATAACGGTATAGTCAATCTCTATGCCAAATGGAAAGTGAATGATGCTGTTCAGGGTGTTGCGAATAAGATTGATGATATCAAGAAACAACCTTATGGCTATATGTCCTACTATATCAATAATGCTCAGTCCGCTTATAATAGCTTATCTGCTGAAGATAAGGCTGTTGCTGAAGCGGAAGGCTATCTCGATATGATCAACGATGCTATCGCTGCTAAGTCCGTTATCGATATGATTCAGGATTTAGGCGATGTCGAAGATACTCCGGAATGGAGACAAAAACTTCAGGATGTCAGATCCGCTTACGAAGAATTGAACGATAAATCCTTTATCCCTGCTGAAAGTGTCTTAAGAATCTTGGAAGAAGATGAAGCTGCCCTTCTTGTCATCGATACGATCAAAGGCATCGGCGATCCACGTTTTACAAGCGAATCTAAGAGCCTCATCGATGCTGCCCAGAATGCTTATGATAGTTATATTGATAATGGCTATAATGCGGATAAGATTCTTAACGTTCAGACTTTGATTGATGCCAACAGAGATTATGACAATGTTTTAGCATTTACCGGTAAGGTCAAGAGTGTCTATCCTCTTGAGTACACGCCAGAATGCAAGGCCAGAATCGATGCTGCTAGAGATTATTATGAGAATACATTAGACGATGATCAAAAGAATATTGTCCATCTTGATGCCCAGAGCTATCTTGACTTGTTGATCAACTTTGAAAACGCCTATCAGGCCATGACCATCATCGATGGTATCGACGATATGGAGAATACTCCTGAATTCAAAGAGAAGCTTCAGGCTGCCAGAGATGCTGTTGAAGCTTTGGATGATACAGACGAATTGCCATTGATGGATGAAAATCTCCTCAAGGAACTCTCCGATAAGGAAAATGCCTATGCTGTCATGGAAAAGATCAACGCCATTTATCCTATGGTTTATGGCGATGAGTGTGAAGCAAACATCATCGATGCAAGAAATGAATTTGAAAACCTCACTGAGGATCAGAAAGCTTTTGTCATCAATATAGATGATTTACTTAAGGCGGAGAGCGATTATGCTGCCGTTAAAGAAGTGATCACGGAAGTTTCTGAACTTGGTGACATCACTCATGATGAAGAAAGCTTAAGAAAGATTCAGGATGTTCGTAAGCATTATGAGTCTTTAAGCGATGACCAGAAGAACCTCTATCCTGAAACTTTCTTAGAGGATATTGAAGATTATGAGACTGCTTATGCAGCCTTAGATGTAATCTATCAGATCGGTGAAATCGGTTATGATGAAGAATCCGAAGGTAGAATCAATGACGCCAGAGCCTTCTATGAATCCTTAAGTGAAGACCAGAAGAAGTTGATTCAGGCGGATGACTTAGAAGTTCTCACTAACAATGAAACTCAGTTTGAGTCGATGAGAACGACTGGTAATATTGTTGTTACCTTATTGTTGATGCTTTCTTCACTTGATCTTATCGCTGGTGGTTTCTTCTTATTCTTGTTGCTCAAGATGGATAATGAGGACGAAGATGAGAAGAAGAAAAAGAAACAGAATCAGCAGAATAAGCCTGCTAAGATGATGTCTGTAACTGTCTTACCAGTCATCTTTACTCTTGCTAGTCACTATGTCGATGCTCCTTATATTGCCTTATATGTCATTGCCGGTCTTGCCATCTTAGTCTGGCTTGCTGTCCTTGTTCTCTTCGTGTTGAAGAAACTGGGTGTTAAGACTCCTTCTATTGCAAAATTCTTTGCTAAGAAGGATACTGCAGAGGCTGATACAACTAAGAAGGAACCAGTGAAGCAGGAAACTGTTAAGGAAGAAGAAACTAAGGAAGAAGTAGCTAAGAAAGAAGTTACTAAGCAGGAAGAAGAAAAAGAAACACCTAAAGAGACTGCTAAAGAAACAACCAAAAAGCCTACTAAGAAATCTACGAAGAAGTCTACAAAGAAGTCTACAAAGAAACCTGCTAAGAAGTCTGCAGCAAAGACGACCAAGAAATCTCCAAAGAAAGCTGTGGAAGAAACAGTTGTTGTTGAACCAGAAGTCTTACCTGAAGAGGAAGAAGTTGAGATCGTCAATGATAAAAACGGAGATATCGTCCGTATCAGACGTATCAAATCCTTCATGGCCAGATTTGCTCAAAGCGACGATACCATCAAGGAAGCCTATAGCGAATTGAAGAATTATGCTCTTTCCTATGAGAACACTCGTTCTAGAACAAGTTGGAGTTATGACTCCATCAATGTCAGAAGAAAGCAGGTCATCAAGTTTGCTATCCGTGGTAAGAACTTATGTATGTTCCTAGCCTTGAATCCTGATGAATATGCTGAATCTAAGTACAAGGTGGAGAGAATAGGAAGCAAGAAGTATCTAGAAGTTCCTTGCTTATATCGCATCACTAATGAACGCAGAAGAAAGTATGCCAAAGACCTGATTGATAAACAGATGAAGAAACTGAAACTCAAGAAGGTCATGGAACTGAATGATGACTACAAGGTTCCATTTGAGGAGACCCCAGTTCTTCTTAAGAAAGGTCTGATCAAGGAATATAAGACTGTCATCAAAAAGCAATCTGAACCAGCAAAGTAGCAGGTTGAGATTCAAGTAGAACGTCAGGGGCTGTCCGAAGTGGAAATTTACATCTACTTTTTGGACAGCCCCTTTTTATAGTTATATATATTATTAAAATCGAACTTTTGTTATAATTATTTCTAGTTTTGGAGGTACCGGTCATGTTAACTAGTCTGGAATTGGCCAATCACTTTGGCTTCAACGTTATCTCTGGAGATATGAACTCTTTGCAAAGACCTGTTCGTATCGCCAAATTGGATCGTCCTGGTGTGGAACTTCTTGGTATTTTCCACTTCTTCGACAAGTCGAGAATTCAGTTGATCGGCAACAAGGAAATTGCCTTGATCAATGATTCCGACCCGGATTTTGTCTTCCATAACTGTATGAAGATTTTTGTTCCTGAATGTCCTGCTATCATCATCACTCAGGGTAATAGTTGTCCAGAACCAGTGTTAAGAGCGGCTAAGGAAGCAAACGCTCCTTTGTTCTCTTCTCATCAGGATACCTCCACTTTGTCTTCTGATATGTATGTCTACTTATCCGAAGCCTTAGCTCCTAAGACCGCCTTACATGCTGTCTTGATGGAAATCTATGGTATTGGTGTTCTTATTCTTGGTGAATCGGGTATCGGTAAAAGTGAAATCTCTTTGGATTTGATTCGTAGAGGTCATCGACTGATCGCCGATGATAGAGTCGACATCTCGGATGTTCGCGGTACTTTGATTGGCACTTGTCCGGAATCCATTTCCGGTATGATGGAAGTCCGCGGTATTGGTATCATCAGCGTGGAAAGAATTTTTGGCGTCAACTCGTTAGCGGATAAGACTGCCATTCGTCTTGTCATCAACCTGGTTCCTTTCAAGAGAGAAGAACCGCTTGAAAGAATCGGTATGAAGACCGATTCCTATGAGATTCTTGGTGAGACCGTTCCTTTAATCAAACTTCCTGTCTCGGCTGCTAGAAGTATGTCTGAGATTGTCGAGACTGCTGTCACCAACTTCAAGTTGAAGGACTTTGGTTATGATACTGGTTATGAATTCCAGAAGCGTCTTTCTGAACTTCATCAGAAGGTCAGACGTCAGAAGAATCTTTCCAGCAATTCTGCTTTAAATGCTATGGCTGCCATGAATGTCAAAGGCAGCGATAAGTTCCAAAGTCATGCGGAACCCTATTCCATGGTGGATACCGATGTTATCCTACCTCAGGATCATACAGAAAAGAAGGACGAAGAATAATGACTCTTGCTTACGCTAATGGCATTCCTTTTTCTGCGCCAGTCATTCGTTTTTATGCCATCGTGATTCTTCTTGGCGCTCTGTTGGCTCTCTTTTTGTCGGATTACCGCGCTCACAAAGCCGGTTTTGACTGGCATTTCTTTGATACGGTATTCATTGTCGCCTTCCCAAGTGGTATTCTTGGCGCTCGTATCTGGTATGTCATCGCTTCTTGGAAAGCGGAATTCCTACCTGTGTTTCAAAGCCAGGGTTTCTTAGCCGGCTTTGGCAATATGTTTGCTCTGTGGAATGGCGGATTAGCCATTCAGGGTGGTGCTCTTCTTGGCATCATCGGTGGTGTTGCCTATGTCTCTTTTAGAAGAAGAGGTACTTCGGTATTGCAGATGATGGACTTTGCCATTCCGACAATTCTTGTCGCTCAGGCCATCGGGCGCTGGGGTAACTTCTTCAATCAGGAAGTCTTCGGCCATGCTGTCAGTCTCGATGCCTGGGGATTCCTTCCTTCCTTTATCACAAACAACATGCAGAATGGTGATTTAGCCATGTTATCTGGTGTTCGTCTTCCTGAAAACAGTATTGCTGCACCGCTATTTTTAGTCGAGGGTGTGGTCAATATTCTCTTCTACTTCATCTTGGCTCAGGGTTTACCCGCTGTTGAGGGTAAACGCTATGTCAATGGCGATAGCGGATTTGGTTATTTCATCGCTTATGGTGTGGTTCGTTTTGTTCTTGAACCGCTTCGTAATCCTGCCTTCATCATGGGCACGAATCAGGTCTCCTCTCAGCACTCCGATTATAAGTCCTATGGTATGGCGCTAGCCTTTATCATCGTCGGTGTGGTGATGATCATCATCAATCACATCTTGAATCATCTTGCTATGCAAGGTAAGTTTGATAAAGTGAACTGGCTGAAGCATCTCTATGTGCAGGATCTTGCTGTTCTTGCTGTTGATCATGTTACAAAAGAGAATATCGTCGATTCTAAAGAAGATGATGGTATCGACTTATCCAGACTGAAAGCCAAAGAGAAGGAAATGCAGGAAAAGAAGTAGAGCATATTTATTTCATTGCATACAATTTATTGGTATGATTTAAGAGCCTAGGAGGTGAAATTTATGGTTGATAAAAAAGAAGTTGCTGTTATCGGTTTAGGTCCTGGCGGTGTTTCTGCAGCGATCTACCTCAAGCGTTATGGCATGGTTCCTTATTGTTTTGAAAAGGAACTTGTCGGCGGCAAGGTCAATAAGACCGAAAAAATTGAAAACTATGCTGGTGTCAAATCCATTGGCGGTCCAGATCTTGGTATGTTATTAGAAGGCCAGTTGAAGTCTTTTGATATCAAACCGATCTATAAGACAGTCAAGAGAGTCTCCTTAAATGAGGACGGCACTTTCCATGTCGAATATGGTAAGGATCTTTCTCATGATTTCCAGTATGTCCTTCTTGCCAACGGTTTAGGTGAAAAGCCATTCCCAATCCAAGGAGAAGAGACATTCCATAAGCGTGGTATTTCCCGCTGTGCCATCTGCGATGGTCCATTATATAAAGGTAAGGATGTCGCGGTCATCGGTGCTGGTAACTCCGCTTTTGAAGAAGCGACTTATCTCGCTTCCATCTGCAATCATGTCACTTTGATTGCCAGACGTACTCAGTTCAGAGCTGATCAGATGGTTGTCGATGGCTTTAAAGCCTTAGATAATGTCACTCTTCTTGCTCCTTATGATGTAGTCTCTGCTACTGGTTCTGCTTCTATTGAATCGTTGAAAGTCAGAAACAAGGAAACAATGGAAGAAAAAGATGTTGCCATCAGCGGTTTATTCTTGTTTGTCGGCGATATGGCGATCTCGAATTTTGTCGATATCCCTGACTTGACTGATGAAAAAGGTTATCTCATTACCGATAGCAATATGATGACTAAAGTCAAGAATCTCTATGCGGCTGGCGATTGCCGTACTACTCCACTAAGACAGGTGGCCACTGCCACCAGCGATGGTGCCCTTGCTGCTACCATGATTCATAACGATTATCAGAAAAACAACTAAACATTATTTTTAATATATGGCGGATAAGAAAATTTCCTTTGCTCGCAAAATCAAAGAAGAGCTTGCTACCATCACCTATTCGCCAGAAGAGAAGAAATATATTCTTTCTGGCTTCATCCGCAATGGCGGTATCTTTTCCTTTGGCAAGGTTCCCTCTCTTGAACTTCACACTGAGGATGCCTTGATCGCCAAATTGATTTATGCCTGTTTAAAGGATGCTTATCAGCTTGAACCGAGCATTCATTATGAGAAAGTGGCTCGCTTTGGTCGTGGACTTGTCTATGTGATTCATGTTGAGGATGCTAAACTTGAATCCGTCATGGAAGATTTAGAAATTCTTCAGGATGGCTTTTACCGCATTCCTCCGAAAGAAGGTCTGCATAGAAGAAATCTGAAGTTCTTGCTTGTCGGGTGTTTTCTTGCCAATGGCTCGGTCAACAACCCCAACAGTTCCAAGACTTCCTATTTTGCGGAGATGGCGTTTTCCGATAAGCAGGATGCCATGGCAATCAAACACAAACTCGATACGTTCAAAGATGAGCGTATGATGAATTTCCGCTATATCTTAAGAAGAGACAAACATGTTCTCTATTTGAAGAAATCGGATCAGATTACGGTCTATCTATCCTATCTTGGTGCTACCGAAGCCATGTTTGAATTTGAAAATGCCCGTATGGTGAAAGACGATATGAATAACTTGAATCGTCTTTCTATCTGCGATACAGCCAACTTCAAGCGTTCGGTTGAGACAGGTCAGAAAGATATTGAGGCGATCAATACAGTTTTGAAAGTCAAACGTCTGGAATTCTTTGATGAGAAGAGCAAAGCCGTCATTGAGATGAGACTGAAACATCCGGAGTCCAACTATCGTGAACTAGCGGAAATCATTTATGATCAGGCAAAGATTCAGATCACCAAATCCGGGGTGGTGCACATTTTAAGAAATATCCGTGCCAAAGCGGAAGAAATTAATGAAAACAACTAGAGGCGCAAGCCTCTTTTTGTTTTTGCTCAGCACTCAAGTGGTTTGTTCTCGTATGAGAGAAAATGCGCGTTTATTGTGCTTGAAATGCGAGCGAAAAATAGGAAAAACAATTAATTTTTACAAAAAAACAGAAAAATTAAACAAAAGTATGATGGAGAGATGCGCACTGTGCACGCAATTGAAAGCCTTTTAA
>OMRU01000001.1 GCA_900313465.1 uncultured Clostridia bacterium | reverse complement strand
TTGTTGATGATATTAAGGATTCTATGTTGAGCTCTGATGAAATTGAAAAACGTTTGGAGAAATTTTTGCAGTCCAGCATGAGACAAAGTCCTATGTTTCTTTTGTGGCAGCATCTGACACTACTGTGCTGTTTCTTGCTGCCAGAAATATTATTTCAAACTGCCCAAATCACTGCACATTTCATTCAGAACTGACAAGAAATATGTTTCATCTCTTAGGACAAAAAAGCATTCGTCTGATGGAAAAAATTGAAGTTTCTTCCAAATCTACCCTCCGTGAAAAGATTTTATCTTATCTCTCTATGGAGGTTCAAAAACAGAATACTTCTTATATTACCATTTCTCTGGATAGAAATACAATGGCAGACTATCTCGGAGCGAACCGAAGTGCGCTGTCCCGTGAATTGTCTGCCATGAAAAAGGAAGGGATTATTGATTATTATCGAAACACATTTGTAATTAAAGAGCTATCTGATAACGATTGATGCCACTGCTGTGAACTTTGTATTTGGTAGCCTTTGTCATTCCTCTCATCAGCTCATAGCGGAGTGTGTAATAGCTCTCTGTTGTGAGTCCTGCATCTGCGAAACTCTGTGCATGAATGTCCTGAACCTGCTCCCATGAGATAGACTCAGGACTCTGTTCTGTCACCTGATTGATTCTGTCACAAGGCATACCATTTAACAGAATATCCTCAAATCTCTGATATATATCTGTTGGATTTGCCTCTGACTGAATGAGATTTTTCGTACCAAAGTCATAGGCAACGTGTTTCAACTCCTGTATTCTATCAGCGTTCTCTTGTAAAATATCTGCGAGAAGATGGGCATATCTCCCCTCTGCATCAAGAATTCTTGTCTGTAACCAGCCATGAATATTTCCCTCATCAATAATTTCACCAAGATCTCTGTTATCATCATTCCTGTACTGTTCAAAATCCCCTGACCAGCCTGCCTGATTTGCATAATTAATAATATCTGCTGTGAGACTCTCCTGTAATGTAATTTTGTTGTATAACCAGTAGTGAATTGGACCTAAAAATGCACTCATTATAATTTTCTCCTTTGCAATTCAATTTCATCTCAATAATTTTTTTCAACAGAATAAGAATTGAGCAGCAAGCAAATAGTTACTTCTTGAAATACACTCTCTGTTGAAATATAGCAATTATGAATCCTAGTGAAACAATAGTAACATATTTGTCGAGGAATTGCGTTGCTGACGCAACATATTTCATATATTCACTCCATTAGACTAAATTATCTGTTTTTAGAGTGAACTATTTCCAGACGCTCTTCCTTGCAATTCACTCCACTGAATTGATTTCTCACTTTTCAGAGTGAACTCTCTCCAAATCCCCCCGAAACCACTTTTCTATCCACAAGCCATTTACTAAATTCTTCGTCTTCCGATGGCGAAGAGATATTGAGGTGAGAGCTGCGAACAAGCCTCATCTAATAGCTTGCGCCTTTGTTCCGGTTCATCTTTGAAGAAGAACACCAGACTCGGTTCATAATAGACCGCAATCAGTTTGCCAAGAATCTGAGAAAGAGATTTTACTTTCTCATCATCGACAGCAAACACTTTATAGCTGGAATTGATCACACAGGAGAGATGATGATCCTTGTTGTCCTTTTCAGAGAAGTATTCTAGATAGATGCTTGCCTCATCATAGCCATGTTGAATCAAGGCCTTATCATCAGCTTTGCGGAAGCTTCTGCCTAAAGTCAGGTAATATATCGCTTCGAGAATATTGGTTTTTCCAATACCGTTATTGCCGGTGATATAGATTCGATTGAGGCCGAAATTCACATCGATCTGAGAATAGTTACGGAAATGATTGAGAACTATTCGTCTGATGAACATATCTCGTAATGTTCTCCGTCGATACTGACTTTATCGCCGGAGCGGAGTTTCTTACCACGTCTTTCTTCAGGCTCTCCGTTAAACGTGATGTCGTGAGTGACTACGAAAAGTTTTTCTTCACCGCCAGTTTGAACCAAATCCAAAAACTTGAGCAACTGACCAAGCGTGATGTACTCACCTTTGATGTAGATTGATGAACCTTTTCTTGTCATTTTAAACTCCTCTATATATAGTAGTAAATTAAACTTATATTATTATAAATAATATATATTTAAAAAGAAACCATTTTCGTACCTTTTAAGGCTTTCTTTTTGCTCTTGGTTGTTTCTATATGATGTGTCTAAGTGTGACACTAGAAGACGATAATGCGCTATAATATACCCGTTATGAGTGAAACCAAAAAATCAATTGATGAGATTCAACAAATCGAAGACGAACTTCTGTCCAACAAGTCTTATGAGACTTTGACGGATTTCTATTCCCTTTTTGCGGATAAGACACGTTTGATTCTGATCAGTCTTCTGACCAGACACGAATTATGCGTCAATGATATCGCTGAGATTCTTGGTATGTCTCAATCTCGTATCTCTCATCAGCTTGCTATTCTTCGCAAGCACGATATTGTCACAACGTATCGCGATGGCAAGTCTGTCATTTATGCTTTGACGGATAATCACATCAAAGACTTGTTTGAGACGGGTTTAGAACACGCATCAGAAAAAGATGTGGATCTCTATAAAGACCGCAAGCAAAAGAAATTCTAACCCTGATATATCCGTTCTGGTTTATCTAGAATCACAATTTTTCAAGAAAAATTCTGATTTGGTTGCATTTCACAAGCCAACGTGATAAAAATATATGCACCCAAAAAACTTAAAATTTTGTTATTTTGAGTAAAATGGTGTAGAATAGATGTAACATCAGTAACACTGATGACCTGAGATTGCTAATAAATTCATTCCTTTACATACACGAAGAGGGGCCCTTACGGGTCCCTCTTTGCTTTTGTAGATTTTTTTGGGAAAGTAACTAAAACAAACTGGGGTAGGTTTTTCAACAAGCTACGCTTGTTGGCAAAATTCATGTATCAATGAAAAGAGCTATCTCACCATATGGCAAGACAGCCCTTTGATATTAGCGTTTTAGATATTTCGGCTTATAGAATGTCATGGTAAGAGCTAGTAAGACGCAGATTATCATGACACCAGTATCAGATAGACCAGAGACAATCATAGCAAATTCACCAAGCAGTCCAGTGACAACCAAGATCATGAAGAGGACCTTCAAGGCGATAGAAGTGATGATGACAGCAGTGGCTGTCTTCATCGTCTTTTTAGCAAGATGTCTCGCCTCTGCTACTTTAAGTAAATCATCATCCATGATGACGATGTCGCTAGCTTCAATGGCGGCGTCAGAACCTAATCCGCCCATAGCGATACCAGAATCGGCTGCTAAGATGGATGGAGAATCGTTGATGCCATCTCCAACATAGGCGACGCTTTCTGAGCCTGTAGCGGCGTTTTTGACGGCTTCTAGTTTTTCATCAGGAAGCAGTTCTCCATAGGCTTCATCGAGATGGATTTCAGAAGCGACTTTCGTAGCGATTTTCTTGTCGTCGCCAGAGATCATGATGGTCTTCTTATAGCCTTCTTGTTTGAGACTATAAATTGCGTTTTTAGCTTCATCTTTCACTTCGTCAGCGACGACAAAGGAGGCGATAAAACCTTCTTTTTCTTTGGCAAGATAGAGAACTTTGAACGGTGTTTCCTCTTCGATGATATTGTTGATATGATTCTTCAGCAAATAGGCTTTGCTACCGATAAAATAAGTCTCGTGATTGATAACACCCTTAATACCATAACCTGGGTTGTTTTCTAAATCTTCTACTGGATATAACTCATCTTGATATGTTTCTACTATTGCTTTAGCAAGAGGATGAGTAGATTTGGCTTCTAAGGATGCAGCAAGGCGATGAGCTTCCTTGTCAGGATGGTTGACCAAAGTGAATTTTCCTTTGGTTAAAGTACCAGTCTTATCAAACATGATGATGGAGGTCTTGGATAAGTTTTCTAAGGCGACAGAACCTTTGATGAGAATACCGTATTTTGATGCCGAACCAATACCGGCAAAGAAGGTGATCGGAACGGCGATGACTAAAGCACATGGACAAGAAATCAATAAGATGGATAAGGCTTTATATAGAGCATCTCTTCCCCCTTCGGCCCAGTTAAAACCAGCTAAGCCAAAGCCAAGAAGGAAGACGACAACAGCAACCAGGAGGACAATTGGTGTATAGATTTTAGCAAAGCGAGTGATGAACTTCTCGGCTTTGGCTTTCTTTTCTTCTTGGTTTTCCACTAATTCCATGATTTTGGAAAGCGTGGAGTCTTTGAATTCTTTCTTTACTTCTAAGATGATCAAGGAAGAAAGGTTGATGCTACCAGAATAGATGATATCTCCTTCTTTGACATCCTTTGGTAAGGATTCACCATTGATCGAAGATAAGTCGAGACTTGATTTACCTTTGAGTATGACACCATCAACAGAAACTTTTTCGCCAGGTCGAATCTCAATTTGATCTCCGACTTTTAATTCTTCAGGATTCTTCTCACTGACTTGTCCGTCGCTGTTGATGTAGTGGGCGTATAGAGGCATGTTGTTGACAAGTTTCTTGATAGAACGTCTGGATTTATTTGTAGCGTAGTCTTCTAAAGTTTCTCCCACGATGGAGAAGAGGATGACAAAGAGGGATTCAGGATGCTCGTTGATGGCATAGGCGCCAGCAGTAGCAAGAAGCATCAAGGTGTTTTCGTTGAAGATATTTCCTTCTCTGATTTCTTCTATGGCTTCTTTTCCAATGGTGATGAAGAGTGGAAGATAACCGATGGTATATAAGATGAAGGCGATAAAGGATAAGGAAGAATAGAAGTGACTATCAGAAAATAGCGACCAGGAGATGTCTGAGTAATTCGTGTCGATCTTCTGTAGGATGAAGGCTGTGACAAGACAGACACTTCCCCAGATCAGAAGAACGATATTTCTGATTTTCTCTCTTCTTTCTTCTTTTTCTTCCTCTTCGAATTCATGATCCAAACACGATTCGTTTTCACATTCGTGATTGGTAGAACAGCAGGAACATTTCATAGGATTACTCCTTTCGTATGAATAACCGTTCATATGATAAATCATTCATGTGTTCTTTGCAAGGAAAATGAAGTCTGATCAAAAGAAATCGAATTTTGGGGATTAGATAAAGGCAAAACTTTGTGTTGTTATACACCGTGTAGATTTATTTTGGAAATTGTGCTATACTTTACTTGGTTCAACAAATCGTTTGCATTGTCGAACCAAATTACAAAAGGAATTATTTGTTGGAATTTCAATTTTTAAAACTTTGAAAAACAACATGTTTTTCGTTGGTTTTATTAAAAAAGCGGGAAAATGGCTGCAAAGGTAGCCATATTTTACATTTGTACATTTTTAAATGTTAAGAATAACTAACTCTTTTTTCGATGAAAAAAGGCAAAAAACTGTTAAGTTAACGCTTACATTAGATATATAATATATCATTAGAGAATACTTATATTGGAGGAAGTTATGGAAAAAGAGAAATTCTCAATGAAGTCAGTCGACGGTAACACTGCTGCTGCTTTAGGTTCTTACATGTTCACTGAAGTCGCTGCAATCTTCCCGATCACTCCTTCCAGCCCTATGGCTGAACATGTCGATGAATATGCTGTCGCTGGTATGAAAAACCTCTTTGGCGATACCGTCAAAGTCATGGAAATGCAGTCTGAAGCTGGTGCTTCTGGTGCTGTCCATGGTGCTGCTGCTGGTGGTTCTTTAGCTACTACCTACACGGCATCTCAGGGTTTGCTCTTAATGATTCCAAACATTTATAAATGGGTTGGCGAAGAGTTACCTGTCGTCTTGCATTGCGCTGCTCGTTCTTTAGCTACTCGTTCCTTGTCCATCTTTGGTGATCATGGTGACGTCTATGCTATCCGTCAGGCCGGTGCTGCTATGATTTGTTCTCAGTCCGTCCAGGACGTTGCTGATTTAGCTCCTTTATCTCACCTTGTCGCTATTAAGGCTGCTACTCCAGTCATTCATTTCTTTGATGGTTTCAGAACCTCTCACGAAATTCAGAACGTTGAATTCGTCAATGAAGACTTCTGGAAGTCCTTATTGGATATGGATGCTGTCGAAAGATTCAAGAAATCTGCTTTGAATCCACATTCTCACGCTGTCACTAAGGGCGGTGCTGAAAATGACGATATCACCTTCCAGGGTAGAGAAGCTCAGAACTTACATGAAGAGGCCATCGTCGGCGTTGCCTGCGATTACTTCAAGAAGGTCAGCGATGCTACCGGTAGAAACTATGCTCCATTTGTTTATTATGGTGCTAAGGATGCCACTAAGGTCATCATCGCTATGGGTTCTGTCACGGAAACCTGTACCGAAGTTGTTGATGATTTAGTCTCTAAGGGTGAAAAGGTCGGTGTCTTAAAGGTTTATTTATACCGTCCATTCTCCACCAAGCATTTACTTGCTTCCTTACCAGAAACTGTCAAGACCATCGCTGTCTTAGATAGAACTAAGGAACCAGGTTCTATTGGTGAACCATTATATTTGGATGTTGTTGCTGCTCTCAAGCAGGGTCATAGAGATGACATCAAGGTCTTAGGTGGCCGTTATGGTGTCTCTTCCAAGGATACTGGTCCAAAGCATATCAAGGGTGTCTTCGACTTCCTTTCTGCTGAAACCACTTGGACTGGCTTCACTGTTGGTATTGAAGATGATGTCACTCATCTTTCTATCCCAGCTGATGAAAACTACATCATTCCACATGATTACACCTCTTGCTTATTCTATGGTTTAGGTTCTGATGGTACTGTCGGTGCCAACAAATCTTCCATTAAGATCATCGGTGATGAAACTCATCAGTATGCTCAGGCTTACTTCGCCTATGACTCCAGAAAATCTGGCGGTGTTACCAGATCTCATCTTAGATTCGGTAAGACTCCAATCCACTCCACTTACTATGTTGAAAATGCTGACTTCGTCTCCTGCTCTGTCGATACCTATATGTTCAAGTATGATATGGTCTCCTGCTTAAAGGATGGCGGTACCTTCTTGCTCAATACCGATATGACCGATGAAGCTTTAGCTGCCGCTATGCCAAATCGTATGAAGAAGCTTTTAGCCAAGAAACATGCTAAGCTTTATGTCATCGATGCCAACAAGATCGCTCTTGAAATCGGTATGGGTAGACATACCAATACCATCTTACAGTCTGCCTTCTTCTATCTTAACCAGCAGATTATGCCATATGCAGAAGCTAATGAATGGATGAAGAAGTTTGCTGCTAAGACTTATGCCAAGAAGGGTCAGGATGTCGTTGAACTCAACTACAAGGCCATCGACTCCGGTACTCAGGGCTTAAGAGAAGTTGCTGTTGATCCAGCCTGGGCTGAATTACCAATCAACAACAACGTCAAGTCCACTGGTGATGATTATTGGGATACTTATATCTCCATCATCAACAACCTTGATGGTTATAGCTTACCAGTCTCCACTTTCAGAAAGTGGGAATTAGAAGATGGTACGATGTTCCCTAACGTTACTTTCAGAGAAAAGAGAGCTAACGCTGCCCGTGTCCCACAGTGGGATAAGGAAAATTGTATCCAGTGTAACCAGTGCGCCTTCGTCTGTCCACATGCCACCATCCGCGCCTTCTTATTAGATGATGAAGATATCGCCAAGTTACCAGAAGACGAAAGAGGAAATGTCTTACCAGCCATGGGCGGTCCAAATGTCCAGGGCTTGAAGTTCCGTATCCAGGTCTCTCCAATGAACTGTGTCGGCTGCGGCTTATGCGTCAACCAGTGTCCAGGTAAGATGACTCCAAAGAAGGATGAAAACGGCAATGTCATCAAGGATGAAGTTACCGGCAAGCCAGTCATGGAAGCCCATAAGGCTCTCAAGATGGTTGAAGCCAAGGGTGAATTCCATCATGAAGCTGCTGCCGATGTCTTATACAAGCAGGTCGAACCAAAGCTTGGTTACTTCCCAGCCGCTACTTTGAAGGAAGTTGCCTTCTACAAGCCATATCAGGAAGTCTCCGGTTCCTGCGCTGGTTGCGGTGAAACTCCATATTATCGTTTAGCTACTCAGCTCTTCGGTAACGATATGTTGATTGCTAACGCTACTGGTTGTTCTTCTATTTACAACGGTTCTACTCCAATGACCCCATTCATCACCGACGCTAAGGGTGAAGGTCCAGCTTGGGCTAACTCCTTATTCGAGGATAATGCTGAATATGGTTATGGTATGAGATTAGCTACCGATCAGAAGCTCACCCGTATCTGTGAAATCATCCTTGCCAACCAGGATAAGGTTGAACCAGAACTCAAGGATGTCTTAACTGACTATCTCAACAACATCAAAAACAAGGCTCATGTCAGAACCCTCTTACCAAAGATGTTACAGCTCATCGAAGCTTCTTCCTGTGAAGGTATCAAGGCTTTGTTAGCCATGAAGAACGACTTACTTGATAAGTCTGTTTGGATCATCGGTGGCGATGGTTGGGCTTATGATATCGGCTTCGGCGGTCTTGATCATGTCATCGCCAGTGAAGACGATGTCAACATCATGGTCTTAGATACTGAAGTCTACTCCAACACTGGTGGTCAGGCTTCTAAGTCCTCTCAGACCGGTCAGATTGCTAAGTTCGCTGCTTCTGGTAAGAAGACTGCCAAGAAGAACTTAGGTTTGATCGCTATGGCTTATGATCATGTCTATGTCGCTTCTATCTCCTTAGGCGCTGACCCAGCTCACGCCATCAAGGCCTTAAGAGAAGCTGAATCCTACAATGGTCCATCCTTGATCATGTGCTACTGCCCATGTCAGGAACAGGGTATCCGTGGCGGTTTAGGTAACGCCATGGTTCAGGAAAAGATGGCCGTCGATTGCGGTTACTTCTTAACCTACACCTGGGATCCACGTCTTGCTGAAAAGGGTGAATCTCCACTCAAGATGGGTCCAAAGTCCAAGAACCCAGACTTCTCCAAGATCAAGGACTTCTTACTCACTTCCACTCGTTATTCTCAGCTTCCAAGAGTCAACCCAGAACATGCTGAAGAACTCTTCGCTAAGAATGCTAAGTACGCTGAACGTAGATATCACGATATCCTCCGTTATGGCGGCTTAGAAGAAAAGTAAATTCTTTTCGAATCATGCAAATGCGGAACCATTGCGGTTCCGCATTTGTTTTGTTGATATAAATAAATAGATATAGAAAAATCCCTGGGTTCGGATTCCCAGGGATTTTCTTTTTTGATTGGATAGACTTGCAGAGAGCCAAGCGCTGGATTAACGCTTAGAGAACTGTTTGTCCTTACGAGCCTTACGGAGACCGTACTTCTTACGTTCAACGACTCTGGCATCAACAGTCAAGAGACCCTTGGCACGTAATAAAGGCTTGTTGGCATCGTTAGCCTTAACTAAGGCTCTGGCGATACCTAATCTTAAGGCACCAGCCTGACCGGAATAACCACCACCAACGATGTTAGCCTTGACGTCATACTTGCCTTCAGTACCAGTGGCACCAAATGGCTGATTGACATCTAAGATTAAGGTCTTGTGTGGGAAGTATTCGTCAGCGACCTTGCCGTTGACAACGATGGCACCAGTGCCAGGAGTTAAGAAGACTCTAGCGACAGAAGACTTTCTTCTTCCGACGGCAGAGTAGATAAGCTTTTCAGTTTTGTTAGCCATTGTGTTTATCTCTCCTTCTTAGCAACCAGTTCGATTTCAACCGGCTTCTTATCCTGTTTGTCATGTTCCGCACCAGAATAAGTGAACAACTTTCTTAACATCTCTTTGCCTAAAGGGCCCTTAGGTAACATGCCACTAACGGCTCTCTTGATCATTTCAGTTGGATACTTTTCCAACATGACCTTGGCGGATCTAGCTCTTAAGCCACCATAATTGTTGGACTTATTATCATAATAAGTCTTGCCAATTAACTTGTTGCCAGTCAAGTAGACCTTCGAACAATTGACAACAATGACGAAGTCACCGTTATCAAAGTTTGGAGTGTACTGTGGCTTGTTCTTGCCCATCAGTACGACAGCAATTTCGGAGGCTAATCGACCAAGAGGCTTGTTTTCTGCATCGACGACATACCATTTTTTGGCGACGTCGGTTTTTTTGTAAACTGTAGTTTGACGCTGCATTTTAAATTATACCTTTCTTGAATCTTGAGCAAACTGTAACCTTACCGGGGTGTAGTTCACAATTAGCCGAACGCTATTTTATCACGAAGTAAATGATTTTCAAAGTA
This sequence comes from uncultured Clostridia bacterium, assembly GCA_900313465.1. GTDB lineage: Bacteria > Bacillota_I > Bacilli_A > RFN20 > CAG-288 > Enterosoma. The sequence goes on along the minus strand of OMRU01000001.1, from coordinate 9,584 downwards.
TATATTTATAAATATATAAAATTTTTTACGAAATTTTCGTACAAATGTCGATATATGTTTTTTCTTGTGGGAACTAATGTTGTAAAATAGAGTATCAAGAAATAGGATTCCCTTATGAGTGAAAATTTTTTAGTCATTGATGTCGGTACACAATCCCTAAGAGCTTCTGTCGTTTCTTCCTCTGGTCAGATATTGGTATTTTCCAGACAAAAATATGAGGTTCCATATTTTTCTCCGGAAAAAGGCTTTGCTGAGCAGAGAGTTGATTTTTACCTTGAAGAAATCATCAAGGCCACTAATGATATCGATAAACGTCATCCCGAATATCTCAAATCGGTCAAAGGTATGGTTGTTGATGTCTTCCGCGATTCTTCCATTATTCTCGATGAGGAGAAGAAACCTCTTCGCAATGCGGTCTTATGGTTAGACCAGAGAATCACAAGAATTCCAGGTTTGAAAAACCTGAAATGGTATGAAAAGATTCTTTTCAGAACCATCGGTATGCTTGATACCGTCAAGTTCAATGCCGAAAGAACTGTCTCCTATTGGCTGATGGAACACGAACCAGAAAACTGGAAGAAGATGAAATATTTCTGCCCTCTTGGTGCATATTTCAATTATCGAATTACTGGTAATCTTGCCGTGTCCACCGCTGACTGTATCGGTCATTATCCAATCGACTTCAAGTCTGGTAAATGGCTTCCTTCCTGGCATCCAAAGCAGAGTGTCTTCTCTATTCCAGTTGAAAGCCTTCCACCGCTTGTCCCTGTCGGACAGATCATCGGCAAAGTCAGTCAGGAGTTTTCTCAGTTATCCAAGATTCCTGCTGATTTACCTGTGTATGCTTCTGGCTCTGATAAAGCCTGCGAGACATTGGGTAATGGTTGTATCGATAAATATTCAGCCAGTATTTCTTTAGGTACGGCTTGTACTATTGAAGTGGTCAGCAACAAATATTCTGAACCAGAAAAATTCCTTCCTTCCTATCAGACGCCTTATCCGGGTGGATATGATCTGGAAGTTCAGGTTTATTCCGGCTTATGGATGATCAAATGGTTTGTCGATAACTTTGGTGCTGAAGATAAAAAAGAAGCCGAAGAACAGGGCATCTCTGTTGAAGAAGTTCTCAATCGCAAGATTCGTGATATTCCAGTTGGTTGTGATGGTCTTGTCTTACAACCGTATTGGCAGCCTGGTCTAAAGAGACCAAATGGAAAAGGTGGTATCATCGGCTTTTCCAATGTCCATGGCAAATATCATATCTATCGCGCTATTTATGAAGGTATCGCCTTTGCCTTAAGAGAAGGTATGGATGAAATCGTCAAGAAGACGCATGTTATGCCATCTAAGTTGGTCATCTCCGGTGGCGGAAGCAATTCCCAGGAATTATGCCATATCATTGCTGATGTCTTTGGCATTCCTTGCACCATCTCCAATGAAGTGGAATCCTCCACAATCGGCGGAGCAATGTCAGGCTTTGTTAATTCCGGTGTGTTTTCTTCACCTGCGGAAGCCAGAAAGGCCATGGTGACTCAAGGTAAGGTCATCAGACCAAATGAGGTCAATCATAAAATCTACAATCAGCTTTACAAGAAGGTATATCTTAAGATGTATCCTGGTCTTGCGAAAGCCTACGAGAACAACAAGAACTTCTATCTTGATGTTCAGGAATTCCAGAAAAATCAGAAATAAAAGAATGCCTCTAGGAAAAACCTAGAGGCATTTTAGTTAAGTTGTTTTCTAGTTAAAACGACTTTCTTCTACTTGTTTGGCGTTGTAATCGTATTCGGGATCGTTGAGGTTTGTTTCTGCGATTCTTTCACTTGCGATGGTCATGGAAATGTCGTTTAAGGTAGTGATGATATCGCTGAATTCATCCTTGATAGCAAGATAATCACAAGCCTGATCATAAGCCGAAGCTTCTTTATCTGGACCGTTTACAAGTATATCCTGATAGGCCTGGACATTTTCTTTGATTTCTTCGACAAAATCGAGATAGACTAAGGCAAAGAAGGCGATTTGATAGCCGATGTTTTCGGCGGTTTCTTTCTTTAGGTTCTGATAATGAGAGGTGTAGCGTGTCTGGAAGTCGCTTGGAAGGGGCTGACCTTCGTTGGCTTTGTCGGTGTAATATTCGGCGATGGTGATGAATTTGGCTAAGCTATCTAAGAAAGCCTGATAGCTGTTCTTCATCTTTTCTAAGGCTTGTTCGGGCGTGCCGATTTCTGGTAATTCTTTTTCTAAGTTCATGATTATTTATCCTCGTATTTTTCTAGTGTGACCATCAAGGCTTTCAAGGAGGCTTTGTCTTCTTGTTGCTGATCCGTGTCGTTGTCTCTGATTAAGAGGTGTCTATTGACTTCTTCCTTCATTTCATCTAAAGACATTTCGTAGATTCCATCAAGGATGTTTACTCCTGTGTTGTCATCTTCTTCAGGGACGACATATGGGTTGATACCATATTCCTGGATGCCCATTTCAATATCTTCAATCCAGGCGTCGACTCTGAGAATGGAAAGAAGACGGATATAGAATTCCATGATGGATTCTTTAAAACTATCCTTGTCGATATCATAAGGGCTGAAAGGAGAATCGGTGATGTTGTTGCTATCTTCTTTGTAGGTGAGAATCACATTCAAGTCTTCTAAAAGCAGGGTAGGGATGATATGAGCCTTGACTCCAAGTTCAGGAAGAACTCTGGAGTGAGAATCTACTTCCTTCATCATCGGAAGGTAGATGTTGTAGAGTTTATCCTGTAATTCGTAGGTGTCGTCATCAAATCTTTCTTCTTCGTCTAAGCCATCTTTTCCTTCCAAAGCGCCCTCTAAAGAAAGAAGGAAGGCAAACTTGTTTAAGGAAGCCTGGCAAGCTAGCGCTAATTCAGCATTCATCAATAGATGAAGTTCTCTTAATTTCATGGTATTCATATTGAGACTATTATAAAGTGTTGTTATTCCTAAAGATAGAAGAAAGATTAGAAAACGCTAACCTGAAATGTATAGTAGAATATAGATATGATTACATTGCTATTGAAATTATTTGTCAAAGACTATCGCAATACCTCTAATCTGATTGTCCGTAAAAGATATGGACTTTTCGCTTCGTTTTTTGGTTTGTTCACAAACTTGATCTTGTTTGTAGGCAAGATCTTCATCGGTGTTTTTCTTGGCCTTTATTCCATTGTCACGGATGCCATGAACAACTTATCTGATTTTGGTAATAACTTCATCAGCATCGTCGGGGTAAAAGTCAGCGCCAAGAAACCAGATAAGGAACATCCTTATGGTCATCAAAGAGCGGAATATATTCTTTCTTTGATCATCGGATGTATCGTCATCGGTTTATCCATGGTGATGTTTTATCAAGGATGTAGAGATACCTTTGCTTTCTTTGCTACTTTGATAGATACAGGTAAGCCACCAGTTGGTGAATTCTCTTATCCTTTATATGTGGTGACACTTGTTATCTTATCTGTTGCGATTGCGGGTAAATTACTCCAGGCATATGTTTATTTCAGTTTGGGTAAGCGTATTGATTCGATGCCACTTAAGGCGTTAGGAAAAGATGCCAGAAATGATATCATCACCACGACCTTTGTCATCATCGGTGTCATCCTCACCTGGTTTACTTCTTATGATTTTGATTGCTTCTTTACTTTAGTTGTCGCGATCTTTGTTCTTCTTTCTGGTGCTGGTATCATGAAGGAGGCAGCTTCAGCTCTCATCGGTCAGCAACCGAGCAAAGAATTGATTGAAGGTATTGTCAACATTGTGAAATCTCACGAAGATGTTTTAGGCATGCATGACTTGATGCTTCACTATTATGGTAACCTCGTTTATGGTGTGCTTCATGTAGAAGTCGATGATAGAGTTGATATCAATGACTCTCATGATGTGATTGATACGATTGAAAATGAAGCTCTGGATCAACTGAATGTCAACCTGACCATTCACATGGATCCAGTCAAGGTCAATGATCCAGAGACCAAGATGTTAAAAGAGGTGATCTTAGAATCTCTTCAGCAGCATTCGGATGTGAAAATCAAGATGCATGATCTTCATACGTTTTATAAAGATGATCTCTGTCACATTCATTTTGAACTGGTAGTACCAGAAGAAAATGATAATGAAGTGGAAGAGACGAGAATCAAAGAATATCTCAACGAGTCTATCCGCAAGGCGTTTAAGAAGAATTTTGTTCTCGATATCGGTTTTGATAATAAGGTGATGGACCTTCTTGATGGGGTTTATCAGGAAGAAAAATAGCAAAAAATTAAGAATTACCCCTACTTTTTCGACTTGTTTTTTACTTTTGCCTTCTCTTACGTTATAATTGTGTGGTTTAAATTTGATTTTAAATATATTTATATTTAAGGAGTCCACTTATGGAAAATAACAATCAGCAAGTCAAGCCTGCTCAGGATCTCAACGATCAGGAACAGCACAGAAGAGAAAAGTTAGCAATCTACAAGGAAAAAGGCATCGATCCTTTCGGTCAGAAATTCGATGTTGATTCCTGTGCCTCTGGTTTAAAAGAAACCTACGCCTATTTGGCTGACGAAGAAATCAAGGAAGATACTACTGTCAGTTTAGCCGGTAGAATCGTTTTACTCAGAAAGATGGGTAAAGCTTCTTTCTTCACTCTTCAGGATAAGACCGGTAAGATTCAGTGCTACATCCGTCAGGATGTTGTCGGTGAAGAGAACTACGCTTTATTCAAGATGGCTGATTTAGGTGATATCTGTGGTGTCGAAGGCCATATGATGAAGACCAAGACTGGTGAAATCACCATCCGTGTTTCCAAATACACTCACCTTGTCAAAGCCTTACATCCACTTCCAGATAAGTTCCATGGTTTAACTGATCCAGAAGATAGAAGAAGACGTCGTTATGTTGACCTTATCGTCAACGATGATACCAGAAGAACTTCCTTCATGAGACCAAGACTTGTCTCCGGTATCCGTCGCTTCATGGATTCTTTAGGTTTCATGGAAGTCGAAACTCCAATCTTGAGTTCTGTCTTGACTGGTGCTTCTGCTAGACCATTTATCACTCATTTCAATGCTTTGGATGAAGAATTCTATCTTCGTATCGCTACCGAATTACATTTGAAGAGACTTCTTGTTGGCGGTATGGAAAGAGTTTATGAAATCGGTCGTATCTTCCGTAACGAAGGTATCGATACCACTCATAACCCAGAATTCACTACTATGGAAGCTTATCAGGCCTTTGGTAATCTTGATGATATGATGAAGATGACCGAAGACTTGTTCCACTATCTTGCTAAGGAAGTCGTCGGCAAGGAACAGTTCAACTGGTTAGGTCATGAAATTGATATCTCCAAGCCATTCAAGAAGGTCAATATGTGCGACGCCATCAAGGAAAAGACTGGTGTCGACTTCTATCAGATTGATACCCTTGAAGGTGCTAAGGAAGTTGCTGCCAAGTTTAATGTTGAAGTTGAACCTCACTTCTTATGGGGTCATATCGTCAATGCCTTCTTTGAAAAGTTCTGCGAAGAAGATTTGATTCAGCCAACCTTCTTATGTGGTCATCCAGCTGATATCTCTCCTTTGACCAAGAAGGATCCAAATGATCCAAGATTCGTTCAGAGATTTGAAATGTATATCTCCACTAAGGAAATGTGCAACGCCTACACTGAACTTAACGATCCAATCGATCAGAGAGCTCGTTTTGAAGAACAACTCAAGGAAAGAGAAAATGGTAACGAAGAAGCCAATGAAATCGACTATGATTTCTTAGAGGCTTTGGAATATGGTATGCCTCCGGCTGGCGGTATCGGTTATGGTATCGACCGTATGTGCATGTTCTTTGCGGAAACCGATTCTATCCGTGATGTCCTCCTCTTCCCAACCTTAAAGAGAAAGTAAAGTTTGATTGCGAGGGGGAATACTCCTCGCAATTTTCATAGAAAGGCTAACATATGAAATTATCAAAAAAGACAGCGATAGAAATTCTCAATGCTGGTTTGACTACCGGTGCGGATTACGCAGAGATTTACTATCAGGATAACTTGACCAATTCCTACGTCAGAAGATTCAAGAAAGTCTATTCCGTCAGCGGTGGTAAGACTTGTGGTGTCGGCATCCGTTTGTTAAAGGGTGTCAAACAGGTTTACGGCTATACTGCTGATTTATCTAAGAAGGCTTTATTAGAACTCGCTAAGGAATTAGCCTTAGGTTTTGATGGCAAACAGGAATTGGAAGTCACTTCCTTAAAAGAGAAGAAACATAAGAACCTTATTCCTGTTGAGATTCCTCACTCTTCCTGGACGACCGAAGAAAAACTTTCTTATCTTGAAGAAGGGGAAAAGGCTGCTTATGCCGTTTCTGAAAAAGTTCAGGATGTTATGACTCGTCTTATGGAAGAAGACGAACATGTAGAAATCTATAACTCTGATGGTGAAATCCATCAGGATAACAGATGCAGAACCAGAATCATGGTTCTAGCCGTTGCTAGCGATGGTAAACAGTTCCAGCAGGACTTTGCTGGTCCAGGCTTATCCAAAGGCTTGGAATTCTTAAACGAAACTGACTTTAAGACTTTATGTAAGGAGACTGCTGAAACGGCGGTTGCTCTTCTTGACGCTCCAGAAGGCCCAAGTGGTGAAATGCCAGTTGTTCTTGGTAACAACTTTGGCGGTGTCTTGTTCCATGAAGCCTGTGGTCATCCACTTGAAGGTAGCGCCATTTCCAAGGATACTTCTCCTTTTGCTGGTAAACTTGGTCAGAAGATTGCTTCGGATGTTGTCAACGCGGTTGATGATGGTACCATCGTCAATGGCTGGGGCAGTGAAAGTGTGGATGATGAAGGCCATGCTCCTACCTGTAATCAGTTTATTAAGGATGGCGTGCTTGTTTCCTACATGCTTGATCGTTATACGGCCAGAAGAATGAAGGAAGATGTCAAAGCTACCGGTTCCTGTAGAAGAGAATCCTATCGTTATATGCCAACCACTCGTATGACCAACACCTATATCTGTGGTGGTTCTTCTGATCCAAAGGATATCATCGCTTCCGTCAAAAATGGCATCTATTGCAAAGGTTTCACCGGTGGACAGGTCGACCCATCTACCGATCAGTTCATCTTCACTTCTGATGTCGCTTATCTCATCAAGGATGGTAAGATTGACCATCTGATCAAACCGGTCTCCTTGATTGGTTATGGTTATGAAATTCTTCCTCGTATCACCATGGTCGGCAACGACTGCACAAGAGCCCCAGGTGTCTGTGGTGCTGCTTCTGGTTCCTGCTATGTGGAAGTTGGTCAGCCGACATTACTCATTTCCAAGATGCTTGTCGGTGGCGCTGGAGGTAACGAATAATGAGATTGAATCTGAAAAAATATTTTGAAGAAGCCAAGAAACTTGGCTTAGAACCATATCAGGTCAGCTATTCTGTTTCTACCGAAGCTTCAGTTGAAGTCTTCAATGGTGAAGTCGAACAACAGCAGATCGGTACCGCTCAGGATATCTCTGCCAAGGGTATATTTGAAGGAAAACAAGGTTCTTTTGCTACGGATGCGATTGATAATCTTACGCCAGCTTTCATGGCAAATAAGGTCTTAGAAAGCGCCAAGTTTGGTAAGGAAGCTAACGCCGATGATTATTTCAAAGGTGGTAAGAAATATAAGAAAGCCAAGACTGCCTTGAAGGAATTCAAACCTGCAACCTTAAAAGAATTAAGAGAATTTGCTCTTGAATTATGTAAGGAAGTCAAGTCTCGAGATCCGCGTCTTGATAAAGTCTCTATTGATGTGACCATGCAGACTTCTGAAAGCATGAAAGCCAACTCCTATGGTATGAAATGCTCTGATAAGATGACCTACTTCTTTGGTTATATTTCTATTGTTGCTCAGGATGAAAAAGGTGAACCAAGAAGCGGTGGAAAGTCCTTTAATTCTCCAAAGTCTTTAGAAGATTTAAGAAAACATGCCTTAGAAGCGATTGATGAAGCCATCCATAGCGCTGTTGACTTCTTTGGTACTGGTCCATGCAAATCCAAGACCTATAAGACTGTCTTATCGAGATCTTCATTTGGTTCCTTGTTAGGTTTCTTCTTAGGTCAACTCAATGCCAAATCCGTTCAGAAGCATTTATCCTTGTTTGAAGGAAAGAAGGGCAGTCAGATTGTTTCTAAATTGTTGACCATGAAGAATATGCCTCATGTCACTTCTCCTTCTGCTTCAAGTTATGATGCCGATGGTTATCCAACTCTGGATTTCACTTTCATCAAGAACGGTGTCTTAGAAGATTATTTCTATTCTGTTGAAACTGCTAATGTGGAAAACAGAGAATCCAATGGTTGCTCCTCTGGTAACGGCAACGGCAGTCCAACCTTGGTTGTTGTCAAACCTGGAAAACACGATCTTGATTCCTTGTTTGCCAAAATCAAGAACGGTTTATACATCACTTCCGTTTCTGGTTTAAACTCTGGCATCAATGGCCAGACGTTGGATTTCTCGTTACCATGTGAAGGCTATATCATCAAGGATGGTAAGAAGGAAGGCGCCCTTTCCATGATGGTCATGGCCGGTAACTTACAGAACTTGTTTAATAGTGTCATTGCCGTTGGTAATGATATTGATCCTGAACAGGCTAGATTCATCCCATCTATCGCTGTGAAAGGATTGGCTGTCTCTGGTAAATAATTGAAAAACATAAAATAGGAAAGAAGTGTACTGAACCCTCAATGGTCCAACAAGAGGGGTTCAGTACAAAGGCGGTTTACAAAATCAAAATCCGAGGAATGATCCTCAAGTTTCCTCTCTAGAGAGTATATAATAATGATGCTATGAGAAAAGAAAGACCAAGTTTTAAAACTGATCAGGAAACCATTCCTTATCTTGAAGAAGCCAGAAGATATTATCTAGGCCGCAGTATCATCGACTTGATGATAGCTCTTTTATTTGCTCTTGCTGGTATTGCCTTACTGGTGATTGGAAGCATATTTGAGCAAGGGCGTTTTCTCCTTATCTTTGGAATTCTAGGATTAGCCTTGCTTCTTCTTGTTCCAATTATCTTTATCTTGAAAGCGAAAAGAAGACCTCGTCAGTTCAAGATGGCTTTATATAGCACCCTGCTTCTTCTTTATGCGTTTGCTTCTTATGATAATTTTGCTTTCATGTATCAACTTGATGAAGAAAGAGAAAAGAAGGAATTTCTGTTAAAAGAATTTAAACCACTTCAGGAAGATGCCACTTCTCGATATAAAGGTAATATGCATAAGGTTACCTTTACTTCCTTTGCCTATACCTATAAGCAAAATCAGGAAAAAGGTAGATATATCGCCTTCAAGCTTCCTGTCTTTGTTCATTTTCCTGTTTTGCTCTTAAATAGGAAAGATCATGATTTATTTCATGTCCCTGAGAAACTAAAGCAAACTGTCATTCAAAATGATGAATTGTTTACGAAAGAATTTGAGATTTTCTCTGAAGATGAAAAAGAAGGAAGAAGAGTGATTCATGATCAAAGAAGAAAAGGTGTTATCCAATTAGAAAAAGAATTGAACTGTACTATTTCTCTTCTTTTCAAGGATAATCGTTGTTTTGTCTATCTGAATGGTT
>OMRU01000065.1 GCA_900313465.1 uncultured Clostridia bacterium | reverse complement strand
AGAAGAAAGGTATTTATAATATGAAATTCAAAAGAATATTTGCCATTGTCATGGATTCCGTTGGTATCGGAAGTGAACCAGATGCCGACAAATTTTTCAATGGCGGTCACGATGATGTCGGAAGCAATACCTGGCTTCACATCTCTCAAGCTGTCCATGGCTTAAATGTCCCCTGTATCAATTCCCTTGGTATTCATGATCTTTGTCCTATTGAAGGAACAAGTGAAGTATCTCATCCCAATAGTTATGTTCAGACGATGCGTGAACAATCTAACGGTAAAGATACCTTAACCGGACACTGGGAGATGATGGGTATTGAAACCAAAAATCCACTTGTCACCTTTACCGATACTGGTTTTCCAAAAGAATTACTTGATGAACTGACTTCTCGTACGGGAGTCGAATTCATCGGAAACTATTCCGCCTCTGGTACGGTCATCCTGGATGAACTTGGAGAACAGTCATTGAAAGAACACAAGATGATCATCTATACTTCTGCTGATAGCGTTCTTCAGATTGCCGCTAACGTCGAAGACTGGAAGTTAGAAAAACTTTATGAGGTCTGTAAGGCCGCTAGAGAAATCACTATGAAGAAGGAATGGAAAGTCGGTCGTGTCATCGCTCGTCCATTCTTAGGAAAAGAAAAAGGTCACTTTACAAGAACCACCGATAGAAGAGACTACTCAGTTGCTCCTGAGGGTAACACCGCCATGATCGATTTGGTCAATGCCGGCTATGATGTTCTTGCCATTGGTAAGATTCATGATATCTTTGCCGGAACGGGTATGACTTATGATTCTCATATCGAAAGCAACCACGACGGTATGCTTCAGACTATTGAGATTGCCAAGAACAAGGACTTTGAAGGCTTATGCTTTGTCAACCTTGCCGAGTTTGATGTTTTATGGGGTCATAGAAGAAATCCCGAAGGTTATGCGAAATGCTTAGAAGAATTTGATGTCGACCTTGCTGTACTTATCAAGAATCTTAGAGAAGATGATTTACTTCTTATTACAGCCGACCATGGTAACGACCCAACCTGGTATGGTACAGACCACACCAGAGAAAGAGTTCCTCTCTTCAGTTACTCTAAATCCTATAAGCATGGTAAAAAGCTTGAAGAGACTTCCACCTTCGCTTGTATGGGCAAAACCATTTTGAAAAACTTTGGTGTTAAGCAATCTGAAAACGAGATTGGCTACGTCATTGAGGAATTGTTAGAAGATTAAATTATGGTCAAGACGGTTTTCCGCCTTGACCATTTTGTTTGTAAAAAGAGCAGCCAGATGACTGCCCTTTAGAGGTAACTAATTCTTTTTCCCGTCAAAGAAGGAAGCAACAATGAAAGATATCATGCTCAGCGCATAGAAAACAACACCAGTAATGACGGTACTTGCTGCTTCCACCTGTTTTAATGGGTGATTGACAGGAATCATCATTTCACCGACAACTTCTTCCTTATCGAGGATGAATAAGACAAGTGCAAGGATGATAAAGATGCCAAGAACAATCAGATATAGAGTTTCCCATTTTCCAATCTTGTCATCAAAGAAGATGAAAGCAACACTTCCAGCAACAAATAGCAAACTGAAAATGACAACCGCCGAAGAGGGAACACCACCGGCAAAATACCCGGTGGTAGAGACAATCATGGTGATGATAAAAGCGACAACAGCCATCACGACAGAAAGACAAAGGAAGAGATTGCGTAAGGTCAATTTATCTTTAAATTTCTCTAACATGATTTAAATCTCCTTCTTTTTCAGTAAGGTGAAGAATAAGGTTGCACCAGCAAAACCGGTAAGTAGGATACTAGAAAGAACAATAGAGACGGTGTATGTGGTTCTCCACCAGGTGTTAAGCATAACCGTGTAGGCCCTATAGGAGCTGTTTACACCATTTAAGGCGTTGGAATTAGCCAAAGAATAGAGGATGTATTTGATGTTTTTGTGAATCGCTTCACACATGGCTTTATCCCCGGATAAAGCTTCACTAGACCAGTAACTGACACTTGGACTACCAAATCCACAGAAAGCAGTCGTACCAGCAAGGATAGATTCCTTTGGAGCAGCCTTTAAGGAAACACCAGTAAAGTCCGTGACAGAATAACCCTCAAAGCCCCATTCTTCTCTCATGACGGTCTGATTCATGGCGTAGTTGGCGCTAGAAGCGACAGCACCGATTCTGTTGTAAGAAGTCATGACACCTAAAGCATTCATGTTATAGGTATTCTCATAAGAGTCGTTATTCAGCCATTTGGCTGGTTTACCTTTGGCGGTAAACATGGCATTGAGATTGCGGAGTTCCAATTCTCTGGCTTTTTGTTCATTCATGAAGACAGCAATACCAGAACGATTGATTTCCTGGTCGTTGAAAGCGGCATGTTTGATGTTGACCAAAGTGCCTTTCGACTGAGCGCCCTGAACCACGGCAGAGCCGATATAACCAGATAAGATTGGATCCTCGGAATAGTATTCACCACCACGGCCATTATAACCATGACGATGCAAGTTTCCACCAGGACCGATCATGATTGGAAGGTTTAGAATCAAGGATGTTTCACCGATGATGATTTCACCATTTTCATACGCTAATTCCTTGTTGAAGGAATAGGCCAGATTCTGAGGAGAAGGAGCAGTACGAGTTCCAAGATAATCTTTCGTGGAATTAGCAACTAAGGCCTGATCGATATCAGTATAGGCTTTACCCTGATAAGAACCTTCATTGAAGTAGTGCGTATCAGAACCGCCTGGACCATCATCGGCATTGTTACCAGCATAGCCCACTGACTCGATTTTTTCGATGCTGTGGAAAGCTTTTGATGCAAAGGTAAGGAATTCATCAATGGTGACTTTATTTGCTAATTCTTCATAGCGTTTATCATCAAAAGAAGCGCCTTTGAGATCGGCTAGAGTTAGTGTGGAAGAAGTATCGCCAAACTTGATAGAAGAAGTGTCTTCCTTAGTCTTGATGGTATATAAATCATTCTTCAATAGACGAGATAATTTCTCGTTAGCGGAAAGACCGGCATAAGCTTTTGGGAAGGTGCCGTTCCAGTCCGTTCTGCTGAAATAGGTGACTTTCTGGCTATCACCAACAAAAGCGTTGATATCCATCGCATAATCGCCATCACTGAAGACATTGGTAATCTCCTTACCAGTTTCCGAATAACGGAAGGTATTGCTATCAAAATCAGACCAGTTCCAACGATAGGCAAGCGAGGCATTTCCATCTTCATCCATGCCATCAGATTTACTTTTGCCTTCCATGGCTAAGATGTTGTTTAAGGCATCATGCGCATTATTGCCTACGGAGAGGAAATAATCACCATCATCAAGGATGAAGGTCTTGGCGTTCTTGTAATCGTAGGAGGCGATGTTGGCTAAATCGATATGAAGTTCAATCGTTTCTTCTTCACCAGGTTTGATGACACCAGTCTTTTCAAAATCAAGAAGCTGAATTGCGCTCTTTTCCACACCATTTTGTCTGTCATAAGTGGTATATGGAGCCTTACCGTAGACCTGGACAGACTTCTTTGAAGCGACATCACCGGTGTTTTTGACACTGACCGAGACGGTGGCATGCTTTTTATTACCATCGATTCTGACAGAGTTGATTTTTTCTTCAAAAGTAGTGTAGGTTAAACCATAACCGAAAGGATAAGTGACTTCATTTTCATACTTCCAGGTTCCGGCTGTCGTAGCGATAGTGGAATCCTCATTGGTATAGGTGCCTGCACTGGCTACTTCAGCACCTAAGACCTTGTTGACGACATCATAATATCTCGTTTCATAGTAACGATAACCCTGGTAGATACCCTCGGCTTCAATTAAATAGGAATTGACATTTTCATCCGCAGCGAAATCACTAGCGTTAGCCCATGGAATATCACCAAAAGACTGCATGGCAGGGTTGGCTTTATTGTTGGCAAGATAAATATCGCCAAGACAAGCGGATGGGCTTGTCTTACCGGTTAAAACGTTTCCTAAGGCCTCAAAGCCATAAGATCCCGGATAACCGATCCACATCACGGCGGAAACCTTATCGTCGTTCTTCAATTCTTCGATTTCCATGGTGCAGGTTGAATTGATTAAGACAACGACCTTGGAAAAGTTATCTTCCGCTTCTTTTAAGATGGTTTTTTCTTCATCCGTCAGACACATGATGTTACCAGTGGTAGTATTGACATCAGTGCCACCATCACTTCCGAGATAATAATTCTTGGATTCACCACCAGGTCTACCAAAAACGACAATAGCAGTGCCATCTTTATAGGCCTGATAATCCTTGTTGTAATCCGGATTGATGCTAGATAGTTCGCTTGGGGTCAGTTCTGGAACGGTATTGGTAACGGTAAGTTCCGTATATTGGGCAGGTGTGGCACCAAAAGAAAATCCACCCCATTGTAAAGTGCTGCAATATTGCTCATAGGTAGCAAGCATAGATGGGTTAAGATCAAAACACTTTCCTAAAGATTCAAAAATCTTGTTGCCATTATCGATGGTGTTCTTATCTGCCATAGAACCAGCAGAATTGCCATAGATTGCGGCGTAAGAACGAAGGCCCATCAAGGTGACTTTGCTCTTATTGGTCAAAGGAAGAGCGTTGTTGTTGTTTTTCAAAAGTGCAAATGTCTCTTCAGCCTCACGGATAGAGAATTCCTTGTAACCTTCAACGGCTTCCTTAGCGGTTTTGAAACTACTCTTGTAGTTCCAAGGATCGGATTGGTCCGCATCATCTAGTTTCTCATAACGAGTTTCCTTGGAAATGGTACCAGTGACCTGGTCCATCTGACTGGCGTACTTTTCCAGCATTGTGCTGGCAGTGACGCTACCCGCTAAAAGAAAAGCAGAGACAATGGTCAATCCACGAAATAATTTTGGATTCATATAATCCCCCTTTCACAAAGGACTTAAGGGTAAGCCCTTTCATACCAAAAAGATATCACGAATGATGTAAGCCTTTTCATGCTTGACAAAATCGGTCGTGAAACATGACATAATTGGTTATACCCACTAAAGAAAAAACAGATGTTTGCACACCTGTTATTCTTCATTTTGTACTTGAGGAAGGACTAAAGAGAGAGAAAAGATGTCATCCTGGTGGTTCATACTCATCTGTCCATGGTATTTTTCAACGATATATCGGATAGACTTTGTTCCATATCCATGGTTGATGAAATCACCTTTACTGGATAAAGGAAGACCATTCTTATCAAAGGCAATG
>OMRU01000136.1 GCA_900313465.1 uncultured Clostridia bacterium | reverse complement strand
AAGAATTCTCGTCGATGGTGATATCACCATCGCTGATCTTATCAAGACCACCGATACAATTTAAAAGCGTGGTCTTACCACAACCGGAAGGACCTAAAACCGTGACAAACTGAACCTCAGGAAAAGAAAGTGAAATATCACTTAAGGCAGTAAAAGGCTTGTCATCGGTAAGATAATCTTTTCTGAGGCTCTTGATTTCTAGCATGGTAACAGTTCAATTCTCTTGTTCAGTTCGTGGCAGGTAATCTTATTGGATTTGGCTAAATGAAGCATTCTCTTATAGAGTTTTTCATTTTCATCTTCGATTTCCATCTTGGGAAGAAGATACTCTTTGGCCTTCTTGGATGGAATCGGAATATCAAAGAAACCAGCCGTTTCAAAAAACACACAAGTCTTCACAAAATACATGCTGCTGAGTTTTGATTCCTTGCGGAAGTTCTTCAGATATTCGAGTGTGCTATCTTCATCCACACAAGTCAGATAGACTTCCTTTCTGAACGCTTCAAAGGAATCATAGTGAGAGAAATACTTTGCTGTAAGGAAGACAGCCTGAGTGAATTTCTTATAAGGGGAAGGATTCTGTGGCTTGAAATGATCCAAGACACGGTTAAGCTGAGCAAGGTACTGTCCATGTTTTAATAAAGCGCGAGGATAATAATCCTCAAACAGAGTCTTGAATTCTTCCTTATGTTCTTCAAACTGAATCTGATCCAGGGTTTCCTTGGTGACCTGAAGACTAGCTAAAAGGAAACAAAGTTCTGAGATATTGAAAATACCTTTTCTCTTCTCTGGTTTATAGGATTGTGTCTTAGCGATCAAATCCTGAAAAATTTCTAAATGTGTCATTTCCTATCTCCTTTTTAGTCTGTCGCGTTTAAAAATGAGCAAAGCTCACTCATATATTTTTCATGCTCTTCATAATAAGACATGTGACGAGAGTGAGCAAAAATCACCCATTTCTTATCGCACATAAGAGCATCATACATCATCTTATTCTGTAATGGTGTAGATTCATCATTAGCACCATTAGTCAATAAAATCGGACAAGTGATGAGATGTAGTTTATCCAAATATTCATAATCCTTCAAAGAGCCAAGAGGAGAATATTCACAAGGTCCCCAGGCAGCAAGATAGGCTTCATCCCCTCTGACTTTTTCTCTTGTCAGACAAGAAGGAGCATCTTTTGGCCATGGGCCACCGACAAAATGATGCATGTAGTCTTCATCCGCTAATCTAGATTCCAAGGAATCAAATTCGTTTTTCTCTTCTGCTTTCAAAATTGCTTCTTGCTCAAATTTCGGAAGTAAACCTATTAAACGATGTGTTTCCTCTCTCCATAGACTTGCACTTGCTAAGGTAGAGGAAAAGACGCAGGACTTAATACCCTTTGGTTGATAATCGCATAGATAGATGATTTCAAGCATACCACCCCAGGAGTGACCTAAAAGGTGAATCTCATCAAGATGAAGCTGTTGGCGAAGATTCTCTAATTCTTCTACCCAGACTTCCTTGTTGAATAGATCATCGTGTTTACCTTCGATAAAAGAGAGTCCACAACCTAGCTGATCATACATGATAAAAGGACGATCATCTTCAAATGCGAGATGATCCATCAATTCATAGGAATTATGAGTGGAACCAGGGCCACCATGAAGGATGACAAGCGGAGTCTTCTTTCCTGCTGGGTTGACGATTCGATAATATGTCTGATATCCCTTAAAAGGGAGATAACCTTCCTTGATGTCCATAGATTGATATCCTTTAATGTTGAATGATGTTATCTAATTTATCGACCACAATCAGATTGTGGCTCTTGATGAATTCTACGGCTGCATATTCTGCTGCTTCATCACCGATCTGAAGTGGAGCATGAGCATCGGCTCCGATGATGCATTTGGCTTTATATTTGGAAACCATCTTAAAGAAATCATCCGTCGGATACCACCAACGTTTCTTCTTGCCGACCATTTTCTCACCGGTACGAATACCTGCCAGGTTGATTTCCAAAGGAACATCATAAGCGATACAGGCTTCAATCATCTCACGGGAACACTTCTTGCAGTCAGAATCAAAGTTCTCGATGCTCGAAAGGAAGTAATCAGGATGAGCAAATATCTTGAACATGCCAGAAGAGATTGCCTTGATGGCTAAGTCCTTATAGAGATAGACCTGAGCAGGAGAAGTGATATGAGAAAAATGAGCGTATATCTCATGGTTTTCATTCATCGCACAATGGTTGCCAAGGATCATATAATCCAAAACCCCATTATCCAGCAACTCTTTATAGAAGGTGTAATAGGCGGGGAAAGATTCCGCCTCAAAACCAAGATAGATTTTGATCTGATCTTTATATTTTTCTTTTAAGCTGTTGATAGAAGACACATAGTCATCAAGCAAATCATATTCACCGCGACGATAAGGTTCCGAAAAACCGGGAAGCATGGCATGATCAGAAAAGCCAAGATACCTCAAACCATGTCCTAGTGCTTCAAGGACATAATCTTCATCTTCACCGATGGCATGACCACATCTCTTGGTGTGGGTATGATAATTGGCAAGAAACATACTATGAATATTTTATCACTAGCCTTTATGATGTGAAACTCGCTATTTACTATATCACAATTTGAGCTTTTTACCGCTTTCGTGTTATGATGAATTCATGCCATTTCTATTGATAAATGAAGATATCACCAGACTTGATGTTGATGTCATTGTCAACGCCGCCAACACGAGCCTTTTAGCTGGCGGTGGGGTTTGCGGGGCTATTTTTGCTGCCGCTGGTTATCAGAAACTAGAAGAAGCCTGTGAAAAACTCTCTCCTATCTCTACTGGAGAAGCAGTGATCACCCCAGGATTCAATCTCAAGGCAAGATATATCATTCATACTGCTGGTCCGATCTATCAGGAACATAGTCTACAAAACAGACCGCTTTTACAAGCCTGCTATCAAAATAGTCTATCTCTAGCCTACAAGAAAGGATTAATAAGCATCGCCTTTCCTTTGATTTCATCTGGTATCTATGGATATCCCAAAAAGGAAGCCTATGAGATAGCCAAAGATACCATCACCACCTTTTTAAAAGACCATGACATGAGAGTCTATCTTACTCTTTTAGATAAGATAGACATACCTCATGATGAGTTTGATCGCTATTTAAAACTACAACAGATTTCCAAGGTTCACCCTATGCGTCATTTCCCTATGACGAAGAATAATCAGAAATCAAATATAACTGGTAAACCCTTCTTAGAACAGATCAAACACTACATTGAAGAATCCAAACTGACTGAGTCCCAATTCTGTTATCTCGCCAACATGGATCATTCTTCTTTCCATAAGATGATATCAAGTGATCAACCGACAAAAGATCAAATCCTTTCTTCCTGCATCGCTTTATCTTTACCGTTAGAAGAAATAGAATCCTTCCTTTATATAAACCATGATACCCTTGCAAAAGACAATCTAAGAGACTGTATTATCCGTTATTTTATCTTGCAACAACAATACGATATTTTCAATATCAACGATATGCTGTTTTATTATGATCAAAAGCTTCTAGGAGAAGAGTAATAAAGCTAAAAATTATCGTTCAATTCTAATAGGTCGTAAA
>OMRU01000238.1 GCA_900313465.1 uncultured Clostridia bacterium | reverse complement strand
GATAATTAAATGAAATAATAGTTTTCGGAAAAACTATTGTTTATATAATTATACCTTATGTTATTGATAAAACAAAGAAAATGTAACAAAAGCCTTGTTTTAGTTACCGCTAACTGAAATTTTACGAATGTAAAACTGGAACCGATTTCGTGAGAAGTTTCGTTGACTTGAAAATGTTTGTTAAACAAATTGAACATGCAAAAAGCCAACGTTTCCGTTGGCTTATGGTTTACTTTAAATCGGTATTATCAGAAGAGATGTTTTCTTCACATCCAGCCATCTTGACCTGTTCTCTGGTACGGATGGAAAGCATGTGATCAAGAGGTTGTCTAAGCTTGAAGCTGACAGCAGTAGCTAAGGCGATCTTGATGGCATCGCCAAGAAGGAATGGGGTGACACAAGCAGCAAAGGCTTTAGCAAAATCCATTTCCTTACCGTTGATGACATTCATGGAAATCAAGAACCAGACAAGGCCGAATCCATAGATGAAGATAGTACCGGCGATCATGGCAACAGGATACATCCAGATCTTATCTTTCTTCCAGGTGGTAAGTAAGGCCTGAGTCAAGACACCGAAGATGTAACCGAAGATGAAGCCACCAGTTGGACCGATCAATTTGGCAAAACCACCAGACCAGCCGGAGAAGACCGGAACACCCATTAAACCAATCAAGATATAAAGGATGATACAGATCGGTGCTTTTTTATAATCCAGTAAAGCGCCAATGATGTAGACAACCAGTGTACCAAGAGAGATAGGAACTAAAGTTCCAAGGGGAATGCTGATAGGAGCAAGGACACATAAGACGGCGGTAAAAAGTGCGATAAACGCGATATTTCTTGTAGTTTTCATAGCGCCCAACATTATAAAGAAAAAAAGCGATGAATACAAATGTTTTTTGTCGATTTGCAGTTGATTATACAAAAACGATACAACAGTTACTCTGATAAAATGACATTGTGCCGTACTATAAGGAGGTGATATCATTTATCCGTTATTTTGATGAGGAACTTCGTAAAACGGGCATTTTGAATGGAGACATTGTTTGTTCCAACTTGAAAAATCACATATGATATTGTTTAGTTCCATTTTGATACCATATTTCTCATCGACAAATTTGGCACCATAACTCAAAGATAAAAAGGCATTTCTTTTACAACACCTTGGACCACCTATCTCGCTCATCTTTTTGATGACAGATGAGGTGAATTCCATGTCTTGTGCATAATATGAAGAAGAGCTTAAAGGAGTGACTTCATGAATGATTGCTAGTGCTGCTGCAACAGAAGAAACGGAACCACATATACCCCAATATCCACACATGGCACCGGGCATCTTAATCGTTCTGCTTGCTAAAACATCAAGGCATTTTTCAAGATTAATATCACCACCGCTGTTTTGATATGCGACTAAGAAAGCTGCTCCATCGAGAAAATGATGCTCTGGTCCATGCATGTTGATAAAGTCCTGATGCATGATTGATTTTACGATTTCGATAGGATTCCTGCTTTGCATGGAAATAACGACTTTCTTGATCAAATTATATTTTTCTTCTAATGTGTATTCCATGATTATTACCCCAATATGGTATTAACTTTATCAGTATGCTTTATCCATCGTCTATCTTGAGGATGAGGATAGCAATATTTAAGTATTTTACTTAAAATGATTTGCTTTTGTAAATGAGATTGGACTTTCTTGGTTTTGAATATTAAATCAAGTACGAAAAAGACCGACATTGCTGTCGGTCAATTTTTCGATATGGTGCCCGAAGAGGGACTTGAACCCTCACGACCTTGCGATCACCAGATTTTGAGTCTAGCGTGTCTACCATTTCACCACCCGGGCAAAAGCATTAAAGAGAATAACATGTTTTACCTTAATCTTCAATGCTTTTTCATACTTTTTTTACTTATCTAGGATTTTCAAATCCTTATCGGATTGAATGACAACACTATGAGGTGGAATGGAGTGAGTCAGATAGACATCGCCACCGATAGTAGAATCATGACCGATGGTGGTATCACCAAGAATGGCTGCGTTAGCATAGATGGTGACATGATCCTCGATGGTTGGATGACGCTTCTTTCCGACAAGTTCTCTTCCTTTGGCAAGAGACTTGGCACCAAGGGTCACACCCTGGTAGATCTTGACGTGATTGCCGATGATGCAGGTTTCACCAATGACGATACCTGTGCCGTGGTCGATGAAGAAATAATC
>OMRU01000113.1 GCA_900313465.1 uncultured Clostridia bacterium | reverse complement strand
CAAAGGCTTTCTCTGGTTTATCTGATTATGATTTCAAGGATGTCGGTGGCGAGGGTGCTGGTTATGAACTCAACCCAGAAACCATCGCTGCTTATCATAGCCTTGAAGAAACGTTAGGCGTTACCAACAAGGGTCCAAGAAAGAATCCATTTGATCCACATGAACCTTCTATTGAACAGTTGACTACTGCCAACAGCAATTTTGAAAGTTCTTTTGCCAGCTATAATGATGCTGCTATTGTTGTCGTTGGTAGACCTAGTGGTGAATCCACTGACTACTTACCAGGTTCTGTTGCTAATGGTTTAGGTTTTACTGAACCATTACAGCTCACTCAGAATGAAAGAGACATCATTGCTAAGGCTAAAGCCAATTTCAGCAAGGTCATCGTCTTGGTCAACACCTCTTCCCAGATGGAACTTGGTGAATTAGCCTCTGATGATCAGATCGACTCTATCTTATGGGTTGGTCAGCCAGGTAACTATGGTACCTTAGGTATCGCTGATATCCTCTCTGGTAAGGTTGCTCCTTCCGGCGGTTTATCTGATACTTATGCTACCAGCAACTTATCTGCTCCAGCTATGATGAATATGGGTAATTTCACCTTCAGCAACAAGGATGCCATCACCAGAAGTAATTCCACCAAATATACTGTTGAAGCTGAATCCATCTACACTGGTTAGAAATATTATGAAACCAGATACGATGATATCGTCAACAACAGAGGTAATGCTTCCTCTAGCAAGGGTGCTACTCAGGGAGAAAGCAATTGGGATTACACCAAGGAAGTCACTTGGGGCTTTGGCTATGGCTTAAACTATGGCAAGGGCTTCAAGCAGGAATTTGTTGGTGAACCAACCATCGTCCATAAGGGCCATGACTTCAAGATGCAGTTCAAGGTCAAGGTTACCAACCTCGATGACAAGATCACCGGTAAGAGCAATATCCAGATCTATGGTCAGGCTCCATATAAGGCTAATGGTGTTGAAAAAGCTGCCATCCAGCTTCTCAACTATGGCAAGACTCATGATATTGAGCCAGGCAAGTCCGAGACTGTCACCATCGATGTCGATTTACAGAACATCGCTTCCTATGACATGAGCCATGATAATGGCGATGGCACATTTGGTACCTGGATCTTAGATGATGGTCACTATGCCTTTGCTTTAGGTAATGGTGCTCATGATGCCTTAAATAACGTCTTAGCCTCTCAGGGTAAGACTACCTCTAACGGCATGGATTATAACGGCGACGCTAGCAAAGTCTTCACTTATGAATATGACTATGCTGCTGGTGATGTCGATGATGTCACCTTCTCCGTTTCTAAGACCAACACCAAGGTTTCCAATCATCTTGAATATGCCGATTTCAACTACTATAAGAAAGATGCTGTTACGGAATTATCCAGATTTGACTGGGATCGCACTTATCCAATCAGCTATGTCGATTTAGAAGCTCCAGCTAGCTTGATCGATCATCTCAATGGTAAGTACTACACTGTCAGCACCACTGATGATACTTCTTCTGTCATCTGGAATTCCAAAGAGACGGATTACACCATCTCTGATATGAAACTTGCTGATTATAACGATCCAAGATGGAACGATTTACTCGATCAGTTATCCATGGAAGAAGCAATGGGCGTTGTCGCCTGTGGTGGTAACCAGTTCAGAGCCATGGAATCTGTTGGCTTTGTCAAAGGTAACTATTCTGAAAACTCCGGTAACGGTGTTGCCTTATCCATCAAGAACTCTACTGTCACTGCTGATTGGGCTGTTCCAACCGATGATAACAATGCTGAATATCCACTCGAAGTCTTCGCTTGCGGTCCAATGGTCGCCAGCTCCTTCGATCCAGATTTACAGTTTGAACTCGGTGAGGTTGTCGGTTTACAGGCTGCGATTGTCGGTTTACCAATCCTCTGGGGTCCAGGTTTGAACACCCATCGTACTGCCTACAATGGTAGAAACGGTGACTACTATACTGAAGATGCTGTCTTATGTGGTACCACTGGTATGGAATTCTCCATCGGTGCCTTGAAGTATGGTTTGATTGCTGCTCCTAAGCACTTTGCTTTCAACGATCAGGAAACCAATCGTAATGGTCTTGCTCCATTCATGACCGAACAGAGAGCCAGAGAAACTGAACTCCGCGCTTTCCAGATTGCTGTTGAAGCAACCAAGTATGATACTCCAGAACATGATGCTTCTATGTTAGGTCTCATGACCTCCTTCTCCAAGATCGGTGGTGTTGAATGTACTGCTAGCCGCGGTTTACTTACCGATATCTGCCGTAACGAATGGGGCTTCAGAGGCTATGCCGTCAGTGATATTCGTGATGACTTCGATATCTTCTCTTGTGTCGTCAATGCTGGTTTGACCGGCTATGATGTCCGTATCGGTTATTCCGATGCTGGTTTTGATAACTATCAGTCTGTCGCTGATGGTGTCAAGCCAGGTGCTGATCTCTATAAGAACGATCTCAACCTCCAGAAACAGTTGAAGGTTGCTGCCAAGAACGTTTTGTTCGCTTTCTCTCAGTCCAACATGATGAATGCTGTCAACAAGTCTTCTCACGCCGAGTGGAATATGACCTGGTGGAGAGGTGTCTACATGGCCATTGACATTGTTGCCGGTGTTGCTTTAGCAGCATGTCTCACACTCTACATCCTTGCTGCTCGTACTCAGGAGGGTGAATAATTATGACTTTCTTAAAGAAATTAAGCCTTGCTAATATCTTATATTGTGTCGCTGGTTTACTTGGTCTTCTTGGTATGATCTTTACCATCGTCACCAATTCCGTTCAGGCAAATGACCTTGGCTCTTCCGCCGGTCTTGGCCTTACCATCTCTGTTCTTGCCATGCTGGCTGGTGTTGCTGGTTTTGTTGTCAGCTTCAAGTTTGCTAAGACCTTTTGGATGCCAGTTGTCCTACTTGTCGCTCTTGCTGGTTTTGGTTTCATGTTTGGCTTCATCATCTTAAACAGAGTCGAATTGATTTCTTCCTTGTTTACTTGGGATAGCCATAATAGCCTTGGCTGGACTGCCTTTAGCACTTCTATTGTTGCTCTTGTCTTTTATGCTTTGGCTTCTATCATTATCACTGTCGGTATGTTCTTACGTCAGGATAAGAAGGAACAGAACTAATCTTTAGAACTGAAATATGCCTTGAGGGTTCTCCTCAAGGCATATTTTTAAATTCTTTATTTATTTACTTAATCAAGATAGTCAGCAAGCAAAGTTTCAACTTCTGTGACCGATAATAAGGCACCAGAATGAATCTTGGTGATCAAACCAGATGCATCGACGATGACAGTGGTGGGATAACTGTTGATACCAAAGGAAGTGATGATGTCGGTATTGGGCAAACTAGCAAGGTCGAAAGATAAACTCTTCTCCTGTTTGAAACTGGCAACGGCATCGACGCCATCTGCATCAGAAACAGCATAACCTTTATTCTCCA
The DNA here is from genome assembly GCA_900313465.1 of uncultured Clostridia bacterium. Classification (GTDB taxonomy): domain Bacteria; phylum Bacillota_I; class Bacilli_A; order RFN20; family CAG-288; genus Enterosoma. The sequence goes on along the minus strand of OMRU01000113.1, from coordinate 563 downwards.
GCTCCGTTAGACGTTGAAACATTCCTCCAGAAAGTTTAGCGATTTTATCTCCATTAGGTAGTGTAAGAAAACCATCTGCATAAATCAATTTGTATCCGCTTTGTTGTTTCAATATCCGGTTCTTCAATCCCCTGAAGAAATCCAGATAAACATCCTTCATGGATAGCGATATAAATCTTGATTGAGAGGACTTGAAATAGGCATCGTCATTATAAATGTAAAGATTATGCTTTGCGCGTGTAATACCAACATATATCGCCCGAATCATATCCGGATCTGTTGTATTTGTTGCACCTCCGACGAATAAATGAACCGAATCAAATTCCCGTCCTTTAGCCTTGTGTATTGTGCTTACAAATACTGTATTTTTCTCAGTTGCAATAAAATCCTCGATGTCTGATTCAAACGCAAATTCCAATAAGTCACTTTGATAGAATGTATGCTGAGAGGTTTCATGAGTAGTTTCAAAATCATGGAAGAAATGACGCATGACTTCTATGCACCAGCTATTGGCATACATTTGTTCTGTTTGGGATTTCGCCTCGCTCCATTGTGTTTTCCCG
>OMRU01000011.1 GCA_900313465.1 uncultured Clostridia bacterium | reverse complement strand
TTTGGCGAGATCAGGGTTGGCAGACAACGAAAAGACAACGGCATTATCATCAATCTTCATATGTTTCCTCCTAATAACGTGTACTATTCTACTACTTTATTTTGAATAATACTTCCCCTTTTTTTTTTTTTTTTTTTTAACGATTGGTTTTACTGAATTTTTTGTTTCTTTTCCTGTTTTCTAAGGGGAGTATTAAGCAAAGATTTATTATTTTTCCTTCTTTCGTTCTCAAATAAGAAAAATTCTTCCACCAAAAAGCCCCTCTGGGGCTATCTGCAGTACAATGTTCTGCTTGTATCCATAAGAGGGGCCATGATTCCAAAATGAGTTTAGATGCAGGAATAACCGCCATCGACAGCGATGATCTGACCAGTGACATAACTGGATTCTTCAGCGCCAAGGAAGACAGCAGCAGAATTCAATTCACCTGGTTTACCATATCTCTGCATTGGAACAGACTGGTGAGCGAAGTTCTGGAAGAATTCAGTATCAAGAGTCTGCTGAGTTAATTCAGTGTAGAAATAACCTGGGCAGATGCAGTTGACAGTAATTGGCATACCAGTGTGAGCTAATTCAGCAGCTAAGCCACGGGTGAAGTTGACAACGGCACCCTTGGAAGTGTGATAAGCGATAGTTGGGATGGCAGTGTTACCAACTAAACCATAGATAGAAGCGATATTGATGATACGGCCGAACTTCTGAGCACCAGCGGTGATGGAGTCCTTCATGAGGTTACCAAAGGCCTTGGAAAGCTTGAAGATAGAAGTTAAGTCTAACTTGAGAGTGAATTCCCAATCTTCTGGTTTGTAATCGAGAGCTGGAGTACCAGTACCCTTTTCACCACCAGCGCAGTTGACTAAGACTTCAGCCTTACCAAACTTGGCTTTGACAGCTTCAACAGCGGCAGCGATGGAAGCATCATCAGTAACATCGCACTTGACTGGTAAGACTTCGATACCATGCTTGGCAGATAATTCAGCAGCTAAAGCTTCAAGTCTTTCGACTCTTCTAGCTAATAAAACAAGATTGGCACCCTGTTCGGCAAAACCTTCAGACATCTGTTTGCCTAAACCGGAAGAAGCACCAGTAACAACAACGACTTTACCTTTATAATTGAACATTGAATATGACCTCCTTTTGGTCTATCGGTAAGATTATATAGTGAAATAAAAGGGCTTTCAACAAACAAAAACATTTCTTTTTTGAACTTTGCACAGTTTTTGCGCATTTCATTTTTTATCTCTTATTCTGCGCTAGAAACTGCGCATAAAGGATACTTTTTTATCATTTTTGTAACATCAAAAATTTCGTGATTTTATTTGTTTTTAGGAAAAAATTTAAAAATCCGAGGACTAATCCCCGGATTATATCTACAAAGCAAATTCTGTCAGATAGCATTCATAATCCTGTTTTTCAAAGATAGATTTTGCACGTTCGAGAAGTTTTTTATCTTTGTGAAGAGCAAAACAGGCTGAACCAGTACCAGACATGCCAGATAAGATGAGACCCATGGTATTCATCTTGTCTAAGAGTTCCTGAATCAAAGGCAAAGCCTTGATGGCAGGAACAGATAAGACGTTGATCAGATTTTCCTGAATACCTTTTTCATCATCGACTTCTAAGGCATGAATCAGAGCTTTGATATCCGGGTGTTTGATTTCACCTTCGATCAAATCATAAGCGTCATAGACGGACTTGGTCGACAAACCGATATTCGGTTTGACAATCAGACAGTGATATGGACATTTCACCTTGATCTGAGATAACTTTTCACCACGGCCTTGTACTCTGGCTGGTTTATCATACAAGCAAAATGGCACATCAGAACCGATGGTCAAAGCAAGTTCATGTTCAATTCTATCTTTATCTTCAGGAGAATCATGCATGTAGTTGTCCAAGGCTTTGATGACAGCAGCGGCATCTGCACTTCCACCGCCAAGACCGGCCTGAACTGGGATTCTCTTATGAATCATCATACGGAAATCACCGTTGACGCGGAAATTATCTCGCATGGCGTTTAACGCCTTGTATGCGAGATTGGATTCATCACAGATGATAGTTGGATCATCACAATATAAATAGGTATCTAAATGAGCGTTAGCGGGAAAAGGTGTGATTTCTACAGAATCATGTAATTTTAAGGGGATGGTAATCATGTCAATCTCATGATATCCGTCTTCTCGAGTTCCTAAGACATCGATGGCAAGATTAATTTTAGCTAGGGCTTTTACAACGATAGTGTTCATAAAAATAGGTTGTACTTTCTTTTTTTATCAATAATGTCACCGATATTATACTTCATTTATCATGGTTAAAATAGGAAAAGTGTTTTCATCTATTTGGAAAAGAAGGTAAACTAATAACATGGAAAAAAGACTCACTCGTGATGAACTGCTGAATTACTTTCTCAGAAGAGCAGAAAATCCCTTTACGACCATGGAACAGAAAAACGACATCAGACGAATTCTGATGGAGAGTAATACCATGCGCGGTATGAATCATCTCTTTTTGGTGAAATGCTATTTCAATGAAGAACAACCTTTGTTCCATATCTCAAAAGAAGAAGCCATCCGTCAGGCCAAACTTGCTTATCGTGAGAACAATCGTGGTGCGTTTTATTATCTCTATCTTTTATTGAAGGATTCCGATCATGTTCGCGCGAGAAACTATCTACGTCTTTCCTGTTCCTGCGGTAATCCACAGGCTTACCTAGAGAAAGCCAAACTACAACATCGCGGTATTCTCTTTGAAGAAAACAAAGAAGAAGCATTTTCCAATTATAAGATTGCCGCTCAATGCGGTTTGAATGACGGTTATTATGGAATGCTGCTTTTAGCTAGTGAACAAGGAAATATCAAACTAGCTAGACAAGTCTATAACGAAGCCAAGGAACATGGTGTCTATTTACCAGGAGTGGTGGAATGAAGAAGGTGATTCTTGTTGGTGCTTCACCATTAAAGGAAACTTCTTTTCTGAAGGAAAGGAAAGATGATGTCTTTTATGTTGCCTGTGATGGCGGTTATCAGAATTTCTTGAAAGAACACCAGGAACCAGATCTATTTGTTGGTGACTTTGATACCCTTTCTGAAACAGTGATTTCTCATCCAAAAGAGATGATCAGACTCTCAACAATCAAGGATGATACAGATACCATGTTTGCAATCAAGCATTGTCTTTCTTGTGGTTATGATACCTTCTATCTTTATGGTTGCCTGGGTGGAAAAATTGAACATACTCTAGCTAACATTCAAACTCTGAAATACCTTAGCAATCACCATGCTAAAGGCTACCTGATCGATATAGAAAATAACCAGGTTATCTTCTTGCTTCACAATGAAGAAATCACCTTCAATGAGTCAAGTGGAATGATATCTGTATTTGCTTTAGACGAGGAAGTCAAAGGGGTAAATGAAATCAATCTGAAGTATGAATTATCCAAAGCGACTTTGACAAATGGTTTTCCTTTAGGTGTCTCAAATGAATTGATAAAAGGTAAAAAAGCGAAGATTAAAATAGAAGAAGGACACCTTCTTATCGTGGCTCCTTTAGATAGTATTTCGCTATAAATCTGACTGGGTAAAACCAGTCTTTTTGATTGTTTATTTTTATTCCTCAATTTCTATTCAATCTTTCTGTTTTTTAATTGTTTTACTTGTGTAAAACTTGTGACATTTCACCCGTTTTGATAAAGTTATCCACAACAAAAATTTTCGGTGCCAAAATTTTATAAACCGGGTTTTTAAAGGGCAATTTTTTTCTGGTTGATAAGACAATCTCTATGCTTGTCAAAATTGTGGATTACACCCCTTCATAAATAATACTTATCCACTACTTATCCACCGAAAAAGTGGATATCCACCGGCTGTGAATAACTCTTTTTCAAGGTTGTGAATAAGTGACTTTTCTCTCGTATTTATCGCAATTTTCGATTGTGAGTTACATTTGATTTTGTGCATAGTTATCAACATATCCACAATAGAGTTATCCACCAAGATTTTATCCACCAGTTATCCCCAAAAAGTCTATTGTGGATATGTTATTTTTTCAACTTACGAAGTAACCTTTTTCGCCCCTTTAAAATTATGTTGATAACTTTTTTCACGGAATTTTTTCTTCCTTTATAGAAGGTTCTTTTCTATAATGAAAAGGCACGCAAAGGAGATGGCTATGAGAGAAACCAATAAAGAACGCCAGATCAATGATATTTTCGACAAACTACTTGAACGCCTCAGAAGTGAGTTGAATTCCTCTCTTTTCGATACCTTTTTTACCGATGGTTCCTGTGAACTGAAATCCATTGAAGGAGATAAGGCAACTTTTGTTTGCGATACTTCTTCTAGCGCGGCAATCATGCGCTCCTCATTACAGACCAACATCAGTAAAATCCTCTCTGAATTATTAGAGAGCAATGTCACGGTAGAGTTCACCGATCGTAAAAGCTATGCCAAGAAATCCAAGCTGGTTGAAAGAGCGAATTCTTCCTTCTTCCAGAATTCCTATTTACAGCCTCAGTACACCTTTGAGAACTTCGTCGTTGGCCCTTATAACAGAGATGCTTTCTTAGCTAGTATGTATGCGGTAGAAACTCCTGGTAAAAGCAATCCAATCTTCTTATATTCCAAATCCGGTTTAGGTAAGACCCATTTGCTTCAGGCTATCGGTAATGCCTATTCCTTGAAGCATCCTGAAGCGAAAGTCTTATATATCACTAGTGATGACTTCATCACGGAATTTGTTAAATTCTCTTTGGGTAACAAAGACTCTGAAAGTCTCAAAGATTTCTTTACTACCATCGACTTATTGGTCGTTGATGATATTCAGTTCTTAGCGAAGCGTGAAGGATCTCAGATGATGTTCTTCAACGTCTTCAATCTGCTTGTCAGCCGTGGTAAACAGATCGTCTTGACCAGCGATAGAAGTCCATCAGAACTAAAAGACCTTCCTGATCGTCTTGTCTCTCGTTTTGCTGGCGGTCTATCCATCTCTATTTCTAACCCAAATAAAGAAACTCTGATTGAAATTCTTAAGCTCAAGATTCGCAATTCTTCTCTCAGCGTCGATATTTTCGATCACAATGTCTTAGAATATCTCGCCTTCAACTACGGAAAGAATGTCCGTGAATTAGAAGGTGCCTATAATAATCTTCTGTTTGCTATCACTACACATAAGCCTACTGGTAATATCACCTTGGATTTCACCAAATCCGTCTTTGAAGCAGATGAAAAAAGAAGAGCCAAATCCGGTAAGATTGATGTCTCCATCATCATCCGTATTGTGGCGGAATACTACAACATGACTGAAGCGCAATTAAAAAGCAAAGTCAGAACCTCTCAGATTGCTCTTGCCAGACAGATTGCCATGTATCTTTCCCGCAGTATGTTAAATACACCATACCAGGAAATTGGTCGTCAGTTTGGTAAAGATCACACCACTGTCTTAGCCAACGTCAACAAGATTCAGAACAATTTGAAAACCGATTTGGCCTTGAAGAAGGCCATTGATGATTTAAGCAATAAAATCAAGGCATCCAAATAACCTAAGACCTATGGCAGATTCATGTCATAGGTCTTTTATTTTACAAGTGAAAAACATCGTATTTATGGCTATTTTTGAAGTTATCCACACAAATAAAAGTAATCAACGAATAGCACACAATCACAGTGCATAAATTTTCTTTCACCAACTTATAAAATGATGGTGGTTGCTTCTTAAAAACATAGGCAAATAAGGACATATTCCTACTTATCACAAGTAAACAAATTTTAAAGTTGCCACTTTATCCACAAGTCCACCAAAACTATTATTAGTCTTATTCTTTAAAAGAAAAATACTATTATCCCTATCGGGAAAATTTCTCTTTCGACATCCACGGATTCAAGACCCGAATAAGAGATAGAAAAATCGCCTAAAACGGCTAGTTTTTCTTTAAATATATTTATATTTAAATTATAATATTTCTATGAATAAAAGCTGTTAAACGGGAGCTCTATATTTTTATGAAACTAACTATCAAACGTATTGAATTCTTGAGAATGCTTACTTATGCCGCACAGGCTATTCCTTCTCGTAATGCTGAAAATCAGTTCTTGAATTATCTCATCGATGTCAACGAAGACTCTGTCTCCATCATCGCTTCCAATGGTGATATCTCTACCAAGGTCACCCAGAACCTGAAAGATGAAAAAGATAACACCATCATCTTCAATGCTGAACCTGGTATGATTCAGACTCAGGCTAAGCTCTTCTTGGATTGTATCTCTAAGATGGGCGGTGAAATCATCACCCTCAATATGGTTGATTCCAATCTTCTCAACCTCTCTGATGAAACCACTCAGTTCAACTTGGTTACCAGAGCTGGTGAAGAATATCCAGATGTCGACTTGAATGTCCCAGAAGAAGCCAAAGGTTTCAAAGTTTCTTTATCTGATTTAAAGAAATTATTTGATACCACCAGCTATGCAGTTGCTACCAAAGGTCCAAAAGAACTCTACTATGGTATTAATATCAGAGCTGAGGGTGGAAAACTCACTTTCCTTACCACTGACTCCTATCGTATGGCCAGCTTATCCATTCCTGAAGCAGATCAGGATACTTCCTTTGTCTTTACCTGCCCAGTCAAGGCTCTTGATATGGTCACCCGTATTGATGAAGCTGGTGAAGTTACCATCTACTTTGATGAACAGCGCGCTTTATTTGTCGCTGGCAGAATCACTTTGTCCTCTCGTCTTTTAAGAGGCGACTTCCCATCTATCGAAAGACTCATTCCACCTTCCTTCCCATTTACTGTCACCATGGAAACTAGTGAGTTCCTCTCAGCTGCGGACCGTGTCAAGATCATCTCCTCTGTCGAAGATAGAAACTCTCAGGTCAGACTTACCCTTTCTAAGGATACAGGTGTCACTCTTTCTGCTCGTTCGACCAACTTTGGTAATTCCAATGAAGTCTTACGTAAGGCTGTTATCTCCTTACCAGAAGAAGTCAATATCTTTGAAATCGGCTTCAATATCGACTTTGCTGTCGATGCGGTCAAGGCTCTGAAGTCCGAAAAGGTTACCTTCGTCTTTGCTTCTCCAACCAGAATGTTCATGGCCAGGAACGAAGATCCAGAAAACATTCAGATCATCACTCCAATCCGCATGTCTTCTTACTAAATTTGTATAGGAGCCTACCTTTCACGGTGGGCTTTTTTTCTAGATAGGGAGCAAAAATTATGAAAACCAAGGATAAAATTGGTGTTCGCATGTGGTTGTTTGTCGTTCTCATTGGCTTTGCAGGTCAACTGGCATGGTCGATTGAGAATATGTATCTGAACACCTATATCACATATCTGAACTTCTCCGCCCCCGCCGGAGAGAGTTTTAACTACTCATTGATGATTGCCATTACGACAGCATTATCTGCTATCGTGGCTACCTTGACTACCATCTTCATGGGTGTATTGACCGATAAGGTAGGACATAAGCGCCATTTCATCAGTTTTGGTTATATCTTATGGGGTTTGGCTACCGCCGCCTTTGGTATCTTCAATGTCAATTCCACTAGCCAGCTGATTCCTATTGCGATGGTATCCTCTATGGCTGCTATCTGGGTCATCATCCTTGATTGTATGATGACGTTTTTTGGCTCGACAGCCAATGATGCCGCCTTTAATTCTTATGTCACTAAGAATATCTCTGGTAACCACAAAGGCAAGGTAGAGGGTGTCTTACAGATTCTTCCTTTGGTGGCGATGTTGTTGATCTTTGTGGTCCTAAATGGCTTTACTACAGATAGCGCTGTTGGTGTTCATGATGCCAAATGGGACTTGTTCTTCTATCTGATTGGTGGACTTGTTCTCCTGATGGGTATCTTATCCTTCTTCTTGATTCCACCGGAAGAAGAAAGCAAAGACAATACCAGCTATGTGAAACAGTTAGTGGAAGGATTCAAGCCTTCGACTGTCAAGAAAAACAAGGAATTATATGTCGTCTTGTTGATCTATTTTGTCTATGCTACTGCCACCCAGGTATTCTTTCCATACCTGATGGTCTATATGGAAAGAACCTGTTTGATTTCCAATATCGGAACAGGCTTTTTGACGCCATTTGCGATTGTCATGGCTGTCGCTTTGATCTTAGGATCGATTCTATCTGTCGGTGTAGGGTTCTTCTCGGATTTAATTGGTAAGAATGGCATGATCATTCCTACTTTTGTCATCTATAGCATCGGTATTCTGATGATGTTCTTCATTCCTTATGTCGGAAATACGGGAGACAGTATCAGAACCATTTATGCTGCGATTTCTGGCATGATGATGATCCTTGGCTATGTTGGTGTGCCGACGATTGTCAATGCCTTGGTCAGAGAAAAGATTCCAGAAGGAAAAGAGGGTACTTTCATGGGTATCCGAATGCTTTTTGTGGTCGCTCTTCCAATGTGTATCGGTCCGTTTATCGGCAATGCCTTAAATGGTGCTCTTGGTCAGCAATACACCACGACTTATGGTGATGTTTCTTCTGTTCCAACAGAATACGGATATCTTGTGGGATTGGCGCTTCTTTTGTTAGCAATCATTCCGATTTTCATGTATTTGAAGATGAGAAAGAAGGATAACAAGAATCACGGCTACCTCTTTAGCAAGAGAGATGAAGTGAAAATCGATTTTAATGAGATTCCTCTTAAGGAATATCCACGTCCAAATCTTAGACGTGATTCCTATCTCAATTTGGATGGAAAATGGGATTTTTGTATTTCCAAAGAGGAAAGATTACCAGAAGTCTATCCTGATTCCATCATGGTTCCTTTTGCGATTGAATCCGCTTATTCTGGTATCAATCATCTTATGGAGATAGATGAAATTCTTTATTATCACAAGAAAGTAAGACTGGAACAAGGCTTTAGAAAACAAAAGACGATTCTACATTTTGAAGGTGTAGATCAGTATTGTGAAGTCTATATCAACTCTCGTCTGGTTTTGTCTCATATGGGTGGTTTTACCCCATTTGATGTCATTCTTCCTGCTGATGTCGAAGATGAATTTGATATCACGCTGAAAGTCAAGGACTGGACTGATGCTTCTTATCACACCAGAGGTAAACAGGCTTTATCTGTCACTGGTTATTTCTATTCTTCTTCCAGTGGTGTCTATAAGCCTATCTGGATAGAAAGTGTGGAGGAAGATTATATCAAGGATGTTTTCTTCACCCCGGATTATGATCATAAGTCTTTGAAAGTCAGAGTGGTCACTTCAACAGAAGGCAAAGCAAAACTTATCATTCATGAAAAAGAATATGAAGTGAAGACCAATTGTGATGAAATCATCTCCTTAGAGGATGATTTCCATGCCTGGAGTGATAAAGATCCTTATCTTTACGATGTAGAGATCATCTATTCTCAGGATAAAGTCTCTTCCTATTTTGGTATCCATAAGATTGAAATCAAGGAAATCAATGGCAAGAAGAGAATCTTTTTAAACGATGAACCAATCTTCCTTTCTGGTTTGCTTGATCAAGGGTATTATTTCATCGGCAATTACACGCCAAAGACATATGATGAATACCTCTTTGATATCAAGAAATGTAAAGAGATGGGATTTAACTGCTTAAGAAAACACATCAAGACAGAATTACCTCTCTTCTATTATTACTGCGATAAAGAAGGTATGCTGCTGATTCAGGATTTCCCTTGTGGTGGCGATAAATATAACTTCTTATGGTCTGTCTTACCTCGTCCATTACCATTCTTAAATGAAAAACATATCAACTACAAGAGAATGGCTCGTACAAGCAAAGAAGGTAGAGATGAATTTGAAAAGGAATGCTATGAATATCTTGGTATGTATCATAACTACCCAAGTATTCTCATCTACACCATCTTCAATGAAGGCTGGGGTGAATTTGATCCTTCAAGAATTTATCATCAGCTGAAAGAAAAAGATGAACTTCATCTCTTTGATACCGCCTCTGGTTGGTATGATGCCGATAGTGACTTCTATTCCATTCACACCTATACTTCACCAGATAAGAAGCGTATCGACAAAAAGAGAAATCGTCCATTCATCATCTCGGAAATGGGTGGTATCTCATTAGCGATTGAAGGTCATTCCTACTATGATGGTTTCTTTGGTCATGGTTCAGCTAAGGATTGTCAGGACTTAGAACAACAATATGTGAAATTATATCGTGAGAAGATGATTCCACAGATTGAGAAGTATGGTCTGAATATGGCAATCTACACCGAAGTAGCGGATTGTGAGACGGAATATAACGGTATCTTCACCTATGACCGTGCCGTACAGAAAATCAAAACAGAAACATTAGCGACAATCAATGAAGAACTCTATCAGGAACTTCATCGCGTCACAAAATAAACGTATTAGAAAGTTGAGGTCTCGACTATGGATAAGCAACAAGCATTTCAGATCTGGGAAAGTTTCTTTGGCGATAAGCAAGTCGCATATGACTTTGCTTCTCATCCGATGAAAAAGGAGGATTTCCAGAATCGTCAATCACATTATGGCTGGGATATCGATTTGAAAAAGCCATTCCTAAATCGAATGGACAATTATCTTCCCTGTTCTTTAAACACCATTGGTTTCCGTCAGGGTAAACCGACCTTTAAGGTGGGTAACAACCTCTTTGAAATCAGAAAAGGAAAAGTCTATGGAACGTTTTCCATTTTCGATATCACCGATCGTAATCATCCGATCAACTGTGATCCGACAAGTGAAAACCAGGATCCAGAATACAATCGTGCCAGATTCCACTCTATTGCCGTCTCCTATCGTCCAGAACGCGTGACTGATCCTCGCGTCAATATTTCTATTTCTGAAATCTTTGATAATGCCTTAAACGAATTTGCTAGTGAGAATGCTAGTGACGAATATTCTGATGAGGAGGAAAATGAATCGGAAGAAGA
>OMRU01000104.1 GCA_900313465.1 uncultured Clostridia bacterium | reverse complement strand
TATAAGATATATTTAAATAAAAAAAGAAGTGTAATGGCTTTAGTATTATTAGGAGTGATTATTTTATTAGTCGAATTTTATCCTAAAAACTTAAAAGTAAATTTTATTGATGTAGGACAAGGGGATGCTATTTTGGTGCATGACTATAAATCTAATATATTAATAGATACTGGTGGTAATAAGAAAGTCGATATTGCTAACGATTGTCTCATCCCCTACTTCAAGAAAAACAAGATTTCCCATTTAGATGCCATTATCATCACCCATCCAGATTTCGATCATTATGGAGCACTTGAACCCTTAAAAGCCTCCTTTGATGTAAGAAATGTATTCTGGCATGATGATTTCCTGAAAGAAGAACACCATAAAAAGTTCTTCTCCGATTTAGCCATTGAGGATTTAAATAGCCTGCCTGGCAGCAATGAAATGGATAACAACAGCAAATCAGGAGTCTATCTTTTTCAAATCCATCAGACTTCCTTTTTGATCATGGGAGATGCACCAAAAGAAATCGAAGAAAACATATTAAAAGAACACCCATCTTTAGATATCGATATTCTCAAAGTAGGACATCACGGATCAAATACATCCTCAGGCAAAAATTTCCTCAAAGCCATATCACCAAAGTTAGCAATCATCTCCTGCGGTGAGAAAAATTCCTATGGTCATCCTCATAAAGAAGTCATATTCAATCTGGAAAGTCTTCACATTCCTTATAAGAGAACTGACACAGAAGGCACTATTTGTCTATATTGTTAGAGCAAACATTTGCCATAAGTGGAAAATAAATTATATAATTGTTCGGTATGAAAGACACTTATTTACTTGCTGACATCGGTAACACTACCATCGATCTTGCTCTTTACGATGGTGTGAAAATCGAAAAAGTTAAAATTCCTAACCAGGATCAGAAGAAGATTGAAGAGCAGTTATCCTTATGGGGAGAAGAAAACATTCAGAACTGTGTGGTTTCTTCCGTCAACCAGGAAGGCAGTGAAAATCTCATCATCACCTTAAATCAAATCGGCCTTCCCTTTGAAATCATCACCCCAAAAAGAATGACCGATTTTGCCAATCGCAATGGTTACACCATCACCAACACAAGCTACCTTGGAACTGACTTGTTCTGCGACATCATCGCCGACGATGCTGCCCCTCAGATCATCATTGATCTAGGTACAGTAGGTAAAATCCTTTATCTCGATCGAGATAAAATCTTCCATGGTTGTTCCATCTTCCCAGGCATCAGAAGAATTCCCGGAATGTTAGAACAATCTGCTGACATGCTAGATAATTACGATTTGGCGAAGAATCCTCCCCTTGTCTCCTTAAAGACTGAGGAATGTATTTCTTCTGGCGCCATCAATGGTATTGCTTGTCTTGTCTCTTCCATGCGGAGACAGCGTGTTTGTCCAGTCTCTCCTTGAAGAATATGGTCTTAAGGATGTAATCTATGATCCTGATTTGTCTATCAGAGGATTGCTCCGTTTATTAAATTTATAAAAGAGGTGTAAAAATGAAAGAAAATGCCACTCCAGTACAAATGAACTCCACTAAGTGGACCAAACTTGTTGCTCCTTATAAAGAAGAAGCTTTTGAAACCTTAAAGAAATTTGTCTCTATCGACTCCGTCTTAGATCCTGCTACCCAGAGTGAAGACAAACCTTTTGGCCAGGGTGTTGATACTGCTTTGCAGTTTGTCGCTGACTTAGGAAAGAAGATGGGTTTTCATGTCGATAGATGTGATAACTATGTCACCGAACTCACCTATGGTGAAGGCGATAAGATTTTCGATATCTATGCTCATGCTGACGTCGTCCCAGTCAAAAGAGAAAACTGGACTGCCGATCCCTTTATTCTTCGTCTAGAAGAAGAAAATACCATGTATGGTCGCGGTACTAGCGATGATAAGGGTCCAGGCTTAGCCTGCTTATATGCTGTGAAAGCCTTGATGGATCAAAACATGCTAGGCGGCTTTAAGATGAGATTCCTTTTTGGTGGTAACGAAGAAAACGACTCTTTATGTCTCAAGCACTATTTTGAAGAGATGAAGAAGCCATATCCAACCTTAGGTATCTCTCCCGATGCTGACTATCCTTTGATTTATGCTGAAAAGTCCATCTATGCTTATGAAGCTAGTTATCCTGTCACCATCTTAGGCTTATCCAACTTCCAGCTTGGCGCTGCCTTGAACATCGTTTTACAGGAGGCGAGCTGTGAAGTCTCTCTCCACCAGGATAAGATTGCCAAGGAATTACCTCTCTATCTTGAAAGACACAAGAAAGTCAAAGCCACCTTTGATGGTAAGAAACTTACCTTTATCGGTAAACCATATCACGGTTCCATGCCATGGAATGGTGTCAACGCCGGCTTATACATGCTGCACTTCTTAGGTGAAGTCTTCGGCAATCAGACTTTGAAGAATATCTTCTTTGATTATCATGACGGCATGGGTGAACACTTCCATGGAAACTTCAAGGATGAACATTTCACCGAAACCAGTTATAACGTCGGTAGAATCAGTTATGATGGAACCAAGCTTACTATCGCCGTCAACTTACGTTTCCCATCCAGCATGAAGGTCGAACCTGTCATTGAAAATGTCAAGAAAGGCACCAAAGCTGAAGTCACTCTTCTTGGTGGCTCTGATGGCTTTGTCGCTGATCCTGATTCCGATTTCGTCAAGATCCTTCTTAACGCCTATCAGCAGGAGACTGGTGATATGGTCGCTAAGCCACTTGCTATCGGTGGTGGCACCTATGCTAGAGAAAGCAAGAACTCCGTCGCTTTTGGTGCTCAGTTCCCTGGCAGAGATTATCGCATGCATGGCGATGATGAATTCTTCCCACTTTCCGACTTCTTCGACAACATGCAGATCTATGCTCATGCCATCTACGACTTAAGTGAATACTTAAGATCCGGTAAGAAACCTTTCTAAGATATGAGACTCAGACATCGTAAATGGGCGGATGACGTCCTTCTTGCCAACAAAGATATCGCAAGAACCCTAGCAGATTTTCAACCCGAGACCTTAAAAGATTACCAGCATCTGGAAATCGGTTCTGGTCAAGGTGGATTCCTTCTTGAAGTCTGCAAACTTCAACCTCAGGATAGATACCTCGGCGTTGAAATCAATCGCAATGCCTTTGCCTTAGCCGTAAAGCATGCCGCTTTAGTCAAAGAGGACAGGCATAATTTCTTATTGCTGAATGCACCAATTGAAAGAGTCTTTCCTCTTTTACAAGACCAGCAGTTAGATACCATCTATCTCAACTTCTCTGACCCCTGGCCAAAGAAGAAACAGCATCACAGACGTTTGACCTATCCGACCTTACAAAAAGAATATCACCGCATTCTGAAAGAAAACGGCACTTTGTATTTCCGTACGGACAACATCGACTTATTCAATGATTCCATTGAATACTTCACTCAGGCTGACTTGTTCGACTTTGAAATTATTCAGCCATTCTATTCCGAGAATGTCGACTATCTTCCACCGACGGAATATGAAACCAAGTTCCGTGCCAAAGGCGTTCAGATCAACGTATTGATCGCACATCCAAAGAAGAAATGACGTCAGCAACCCTGCTGACGTTTTTCATTTGCCAAGGAAAACTAATAAATAAATTTATTAAGCGAGAAAAAATTTAAGATTTTTTGCACTTTTTAGCACTCCGGACTTGAATTTGCTAATTTCATGTCTATAATACTAATTAGCATTTGCGTAAAGTGAGTGCTAAAAGGAGGGCGGTATGAAACTTGCTCGCAAAGACGAAATCTTAAAACACATCGTTGAAGAATTCATCCAGACCGCTCAGCCGGTCGGCAGTAAAGCCTTACTGCAGAAATATAACCTGAACTGCTCTAGCGCAACCATTCGAAATATCATGGCTGAGTTGGAAAAAGAAGGTATGCTGGAAAAGACTCACATCTCTTCTGGTCGTGTTCCTTCGGCAAAAGGTTATCAATATTATCTCGACCATCTCGATAACTCTTCCTTAATGAATACGGTCGATATGGAGTTCCAGAGAGAATTCCAGGAAGTCTTAAAAAGCAAATCCAAATCTGTGGAAGATGTGGTTGCCAAGTCCTGTCAGATGTTATCTGAAATGACCAACATGGCCACTGTCGTCCTCGGCTCAAAAGCCAGCGATGAATCGCTTGTCTCCATTCAGTTGTTAAGACTGACAGAGAAAACTGCCATGGGCATCTTCATCACCGATTCTGGTTATGTGGAAAAGAAGACCTTCGTCGTCAATTCCAAAGACGTCACCTTCCAGCAGCTTGCCAATGCTATCAGCATGTTGAATGAAAGACTTGCCGGAACCAAGATTGTCGACCTCGAGGCTAAACTTAAAGCCTTACAGCCAATTGTCACCAAGATGTATGGTACAAGCGGCGATGTCGTCATTCAGGCCTTCTTGGAAAGTGTTGTCAACTTCACCAGAAAGAGATATGAAGTATATGGCGAAAAGAAATTGCTCTCCTTACCAGAGTTCTCTTCTGATAAAGAAAGCTTCCTTAACGCCTTTGAAGCCTTAAGAGATCCAAACTCCTTAGAGAAGAACTTCTCCGAGAAAGATGATCTTGGCAGCGTCAACATCGCCTTCACCAACGAAAACAAAGGTGACTTTGCCATCGTCTCCAAACAGTTCAATGGCGACAACTCTTTAGCGGTTGTCGGTCCTAAGAGAATGGATTATAAGAAAGTCTTGTCCGCACTGGAATATATTGTCTATATGTTAGATCGCTATTACTTCTCCAGCGCACCGCAGAGCGCCTCACTTGTGCCTGTATCTCCTGCTGAAGATATCGCGGTAGCAAAACCGACAAGAAAACGTAAAACCACCACGAAGAAAGGAGTCAAATGATGAGTGAAGAAGAAAAGAAAATAGAAACGCAAGAAGAAACTATTCCTGTTGAGGAAGTCAACACTAATCCTAAAGAGGAAAAGAAAGAACATAAAGACGCTAAAAAGGAACTCAAGGAAGAAAAGAAAAAACTTGAGCTTTATGAAAAGCAGCTTGATGACTTAAAGGTCAAATTGCTCGAAGCACAGAAGAAAGCCGAAGACTATCAGGCCAAATTCGAAGCAGCTGACAAGCAGGCTGACGACTGGAAAAACAAATACTTCCAAGCCTTTGCGGATATGTCCAACACCAGAAAACAGGTGGAAAGAGAAACCGCTGACTTCAAGAAATATGCGAAGCAGTCTCTCATCGAAGAAATGCTTCCTGCCTTAGATGGCTTCGATATGGCTCTGAAGAATGAACCAAAAGATGAAATCGTCAAGAAATACTTACAAGGCTTCGTCATGATTCATTCCAAGTTCCTCTCGGTCTTAAAAGACCAGAGCGTAGAAATCATCAACCCACAGAAGGGTGATGACTACGATCCAAACACCATGCAGGCCTTCTCTACTGTCGATGGTGAAGAAGACAACAAGATTGCTGATGTCTTCACCAAAGGTTACAAACTGTTCGATCATCTCATCCGTCCAGCCGGTGTCATTGTCACCAAGAAAAAAGAAGAAGACAACACCATCCCTGTAATTATGGCTAAAGAAATTATCTTAGGTATCGATTTAGGTACTACAAACTCTGTCGTTTCCTACATGCAGGATGACCAGACTGTCAAAGTCATCCCATCTCCAGAAGGCACCAACACCTGTCCTTCTGTCGTCTCTTTCAAGAAAGATGGCGATGAAGTCGTCGGCAACGCTGCTAAGCGTATGTTATTGACCAACCCTGACACCGTTCACTCCATCAAGAGACACATCGGTGAAAGATACATGACTCACATCGCTTGCCTCAACAAAGATTTCACTCCAGAAGAAATCTCTGCCAAGGTTCTCAGCTACATGAAGAGCTATGCTGAAAAGTATTTAGGTCAGCCAATCTCCAAGGCTGTCATCACCTGCCCAGCTTACTTCAACGATGATCAGAGACAGGCTACCAAGAATGCCGGTACTATCGCTGGCTTAGATGTTGTCCGTGTCATCTCCGAACCAACCGCTGCCGCTTTGGCTTATGGTATGGATTCCAAGAAGGCCGGTAAGATCCTTGTCTTCGATTTGGGCGGTGGTACTTTCGATGTCTCCGTCTTGGATATCGGTGATGGTACCTTCGAAGTTCTTTCCACCTCTGGTGATACTGCCTTAGGCGGTGATGACTGGGATAACTATGTCATCGATTGGTTGATTGGTGAAATCAACGCTCAGTGCGGTATCTCCATCTCCAAGACCAATCCAGCCGATCGCCCAACCTTACAGCGTCTAAGAGATGAAGCAGAAAAGGCCAAGATCAACCTTTCTGCCCAGACCAACACCACCATCTCCTTACCATATATCGGTTTCAAGGATGGTGCTCCAGTCAACTTCGAAACTGACCTCTCCAGAGCCAAGTTCCAGGATTTGACCGCCGATTTACTCGAACGTTGCAGAACTCCATTTGAAAAAGCCTTAGCCGATGCTAAGTTATCCGTCAGCGATCTTGATGATATCATCATGGTCGGTGGTTCCACTCGTATGCCAGCCGTCATCGAACTT
>OMRU01000002.1 GCA_900313465.1 uncultured Clostridia bacterium | reverse complement strand
AATTCTTCAATCTCAATATCAGGATTGTGCTGGCAAGAAAAGACGACAGCACTGATCTTGATGTCATCGGGATTGGTGTAATCCACGGTGACTTGAGATTTCATATCCGGACGAGCAAAACTAAGTTCACCAGCTTTTCTTAAAGCGGTGGCATATCTGACCATCTTATGAGCCATGACCAAAGGAAGAGGCATATAGTTTTCCGTCTCATCGGTGGCATAGCCAAACATGATGCCCTGGTCACCAGCACCGATGGATTTGGTATCCATGGAGTTATCTACACCCTGGGCGATATCGGGAGATTGAGTGGTGATGTTGACTTCGACTTCCATGCTATCGGCACCGATACCAAGTTCAGGCTTAGTATAACCGATAGAGCGAACGACATCACGAGCAATCTTCTCATAGTCTAATTTTGCTTTGGTAGTAAGAGCTAAAGCAGCATCAAGGATAGCATCGCTGATGCGGTCACAGACCTTATCAGGATGTCCTTCGGAAACAGATTCAGACGTAAAAAGATTTCTGATTTTTGTCATTTTGCATTCTCCTTTCTTGCAAGGTAGCTCTTTAGGGCAAGGCTTAGTTGATCAGGACAAGATGTATTCTTAAACCCACAGGTAGTACCTGCAAGTTTATCAGCGACATCTTGAACGGACATACCGATAATCAGACGTCTGATACCAGCAAGGTTACCAGAACATCCACCGACTACATTAAAGTCAGTGATGACATCCTTTTCATCATCGATGGATAACACCATCAAACGTGAACAAACCCCTTTTGGCTGATACTCAATAGTCTGAATCATGTTTTACCTCCAAAAGCTTCCCATAATCAGATAGGCTGATACAAAGACGAATCATTTCTTTGAAAAAGCCCATTGTTACCAATGGGCAGAAATTCATAATTAGCCCATCGGTCCAAGCTGAAGCACATCTCCACTTTGTGGCACGCTGCTGACGGGTCATTGGGCTTGGTCCCTAGCCGTACTCTTTATGAACGGGAAAAATTATAGCACTATGGGAAGAAAAAGTGTACCGAAATGATATTTTTCTTAAAAGATTTCATCTTTTACTTCAAAAGTAAGAAAAAAGAGCCATGAAACATAATGTTCACGACTCTATCTTTTCAGCAATTTATTTTTTCTTTTCTTCTTTGAAGACCCATTTATCTTCTAGTTGAGTACCGTAATAATTTCTCCCATCGATATACTTGCTGAAGGTCTCAAAGTTGAAGCCATACTTGATAATGTCATAATACAAGGCTTCTAGTTTTTCTAAGGCGATAGAATTCAATTCCAAGAAAGATTCATATCTTTCTTCGCCTGTGACAGGATCAAGCCACATTCTTCTTTTTTCATTTAAGACATCTTCTTTGACTTCTTTTGGTAATCTGGTAGCAGAAAGATTTGTTTTTCCAAAGAAAGCAACTCTGATCTTATGTCCATGATTGGTATAGGATAACCATCTCTTCATGTTGTTTAAGCCATTAGAATACATATCCTTAGGAAGCTTGTTGTCATTAAAGGTTCTCTTGATGACCGGAACATAATTCAAATCGATCAAGGATAAAGGTTGACGGTGGCTATTTAAAATATCCTGAGGATCACTAAGGAAATAATCCATCTTGAACTTCTTGGCTAAGCAATAGTCAATCTGAGCTTCAAAGGCTGCGTGCTGGTAATGATATTTACCAGTGATTCTTCCATTTTCATCAAAGCCGGATTTATATAAGACATAAGGATGACATTCTCGATCTAAAAGATAATGAGCAAACTGACCAAAGACAAACGCCTGGAAGGATCGTCTTTCCTCATCTCCGTTATCCGATTCGACAATTCGATAACACTGTTCAACCAAAAAACGGAAATATTTCTTGCCATCTAGTTTATGAATCTTGTTACCATACTTCTTTAAAGCGGTCTTAAGATGAAGTCCATGGAAAGGAATGATGCCCATATAAAACAATGGGTCAGGACCTTGAGTACCTAAGGCGAGATATTCAAAATTGTTCGTTAAGAAAGACTGATAATCAGGATTCTGACGATGAATCTCTTCAACCTTTAAAGAAAAACGCTTAGCAAACAGATAATGAGTCAATAAATTTGGCATATCAGACTTCCACTTTCACAATATAACCTTCTACTCCAATGGAGGCTCCACCAACGGCATTGGATTCATCCGTATCAATATGCATCGCTAGCGCATAGTTTTCACTAACACGGATGATGGTATCTCCTAAGATTGCTGAGCGACCATTGCTGGAAATGATTTTTACCGCGACAATATCGCCATTCTTCACATGGAAATTACGGGCATCTTCTATCGACATATGAATATGACGTTTGGCAACGATCATACCTTTATCACATTCAAACTTCTTTCCGTTTTTCGGATTATATAATGTCACCGGACATGAGCCTTCTAAATCACCAGATTCTCTAACCGGAACATTAGCCTTTAAGGCTCTTGCTTCAGTCATGGAGATTTCAATCTGATTCTCTTTTCTGACTGGACCTAGAATTCTCATTCCTTTGATGATCTGATCTTTATGAACGATCTGATTTGTTTCTTTATCTAGATAACTAGCATGATAGATGACATCGAGTTTTTTATCCGAGGCAAACTGACCGGGTTGAGATAACATCTTCATGACATTCAATTCTTGGCCATCAAAAAGGTAGTCTAACGCCTCTTTGGTGACGTGAATATGATGGGCACTGGTTTCAACAATAAACGATTTCTTGAACATAAATAAGCCTCGAAATAAATTCTAACATAAATCATCTAATTTGAGCATGATAAAAAGAAAAGATAAATCAGGCAAATAGGGTAAAACCATCTTATTTATCATAAGAACGAAAAAGGTTATCCCATGATGAGATAACCCTTAGACTAGTTGTTTTTGTGAGTACGATTGTATTCTTCTAATTCCTGATTGGCTTTTTCTTCCGCCTGCAATCTTTCCAAAAGATCCTGGAAAGAGACTTGTTCCTGCTGGACCAACTGAACCTTTTTGATCTCAGGAATCTCATCCATCAATAAGACTTCCACCGAATCGGAGACATCGCTTTCCGCCATGTAGCAACCGTTGCAGGCACCAGTCATCTTGACGTAGCAATAGCCAGTTTCAGGATCAAAGTGATCGAGCTGGATATTGCCGCCTTCACGAGCCAAAAACGGACGCAAACGTTCTAAGACTTCATCGATTCTTTCTTCAATGGCAGGAGCTTGGTTTTGCTCTTCAATGATCGTCATGTTCTTTACCTCAATATATAACTTTCAAATTATACCACGATAAAAGTATCAATACACTTAATTTGATTTCTTCATGATGGCGATGACATGTTCTTGTCTACCACCGACCATGACTGGGTTCTTGTTTTCATCGATATAGACATCGGTTTCTACTCTCATACCAAAGTCTGGTGCATAAATACCAGGTTCAAGTGAGAAGGTGACACCAGGAATGATGGCTCTGGTATCATGGGATTCATAATTATCGATGTTGACGCCAGGACCATGAGGAGAGACATCGATTGCGATATTATGTCCAGTGCGGTGAGTAAAATATTTCCCGTATCCAGCCTTAGAAACCACCTCTCTTGAAACATCATCCACTTCATAACCTTCTACTCTTCTTAAAGGTAAGTTTTCCTTGATGAAGTCAAAGGAATCATCGATTGCCTTACGTAAGATCTGGAATCTTTCTTCGACGTTAGCCGGAACGCTTTCTCCGACATATCCCATCCAGGTGATATCAGCATATACACCATCTTCTCTATCCATCTTTGCCCACATATCAATTAAGACAACATCCCCTTCATGAATCGGAGAGTGAACCTGTTTGGTTGGTCCATAATGAGGATTAGAAGCGTTGGTGTTCACCGCCACGATGGCTGGATCATCATAAACCATACCTTCTTCATGGAATCTATCACAGATAAATTTTTGAATGCGGTATTCATCAGAATAGCCATGGCTTAAGATATCTTCTCTGATCAAGTTGAAGGCTTCATCTTTGATCTGTAACGCTTTGTTGCAAGCAAGAACTTGTCCTTCATAGGCTTTTTTATCATAAAGAGCAGAAAATCTCTCAAGGATATCTCCTGAAGAGGAGATATTGATTCCTAACTTCTTGATATAGTCAACGGAGCCATAATCGGCAAGGGAGACTCTTGGAAGAAGTCCATATTCAGAAATATCCATGATGACTTCTTGATAGGAAGAAAAACATTCTTTTTCGATTTCAAGCATCTCTTTCCAGGTGTGATAGACTTTCAAGTCAAAACGAGAAGTGACATCTTCTACGTTAAGAAAGACAGTATCGATACTATGAGTAATCAGATATGGTCTTCCTTCTCTTGGGATGACAAGAAAAATCTTTCTTGTCAACATCTTATTTCCTAAAAAAGATACCAAGGTGGAATTTCTGTTTTCATAATCCACCATGATCCAGGCATCTTTCTTTTCTTGTCTTAAATATTCTTTTACTTCTTCAATTTTATCCATAGGTAAAACCCTCGAGGGATAGTTTATCACATTCTTTTTTCTTTGAACTAGAAATGCCTAGGTTAATTACCTAGGCAAAGGGATTAGTGATAACTTCCAGAAAGATTCATACAAGTCGTCTTACCATTACTTGCTGACTCTAAAAGAGAGACGTTTGAGACTTTATTGACCTCATCATAATAAAACAGAGTAGAACTAGTATCAAAATTAGAATAGTCATTTTCGCCATCTGGACAACAGTTCGCCGTAAAGCTTTGTTCTCTTGTCAAAGCAACACTAGCTTGAGAGGCTTTTGAAGCATTGACGATCACATCCTGATAGGATTTGATGATGGTGGAAGAAAAGACGCTGTCGCTTGTGGCAAGCTGAGGAGAGGTGCAGTTTTCAAAATAATTTGCTTCAGAGAAAGTAAAGGAATTGGCTCTCATATCCTGACAATTGCCACAATTGAGATAATAATTGTTGTAGCAATGAAGATTGACTTGTCTTCCTAAAGGAAGACGAGACTGACATTTTTCATAATAGTTATGATGGAAGGTGACATTTCTTGTCATCTGCTCATTGCCTCCACCAATCAAACCAGTCTTATGGCAGTTATAGAAATGATTGTAAGCAAATGTGACGTTGCTAAGTTTCTTTAAGTCAGCAGAACCATCACCATCATGTTTATCCTGCTCTTGGGTTAAATCCCAGTTGTTTTTCCCTCTGTTGAAGGTGCAGTGATGTAAGAAATATCCTTGATAATTCGTATCGAGAGTCTTTTCTACAACGCCAGTTGACTTATTATAGTTACCCTGACTTCCTTCAAAAGAACAGGCATCTTCCGTATAATCGCTAAACGTCAAGTTTCTAAGTTCGATAAACGCACATTTCTGGAAGGTAAAACCCCAGTTTAATAAGCCAGCAGTAGAAGAAACACCTTCAATGGTCATATTGGAAACATTGGCGACTTTGCAGTTATTAAAGGCGCTATCGGTGTCTTTGCTTTTACTGACAGTCGAAACTTCGGTTACCCCACCTTGTTTTGCTCTATCGACATCAATGGTCGATGGCGCCCAGATCTTGGAGGATAAACCATTTAGTTCGGTATAGGTATCTTCTTTTTCGTTATAGAAGTAATTGACGTCATCAAATGGTTCTTTACCCTCTTCTACACTTTTCGGTTTGAACTGATTGGTCTTGATGGTATCCATAAAACGGATGACAACAGGAGTGGTGAGGTTTTTGGAATGATTGAGGATATTGACTAAACCTGTATAGGTGTTATTTCCAATCTTGAGCTGGACAGTATTCTTGTTATTATCATTGACATAAATAACTTGAGCATCATCCTTCAAGGTTCCATCATCCTTATAGCCACCAAAGCCAGAAGCAGCAGCTAAATGAAAATGGGCATAACCTGAACGGTCGATCGCACTTACTTCAATCGAAGAGAGAATCATCTCTTCATTCTGATCATCAACAATTCTTAACGTATAACTACCCTTCTTTAATCCAGGAATGAAGATTTCCTCATCATAGATCAATTCCTCATCCACTTTAATTTCGGTTTCACCATCAAGAGAATAATAGACTTCTTTTGGTTTATCACCACTAAAAGATAAGGCGATTTTTTCATTTGAGGAATCAAGTTTAATCACCTGAAAATTCATGTTGCTTGAAGAAGATTCTTCAAAAGAGGAATTTTCTATTTTGCTAGAATTCTCATGACTTTCACTATCGATAGAAGAAAAGACGCTGTCTTTTTCTTCTACACTAGAACTAGAGACGAAACTAGTTGTAGCAACACTTGACTCACTACTTGTAATAAAGGAAGTATTGCTAGTTGTTGATGATTCACTAATAGAGGAAGTAGAATCTAGTCTACAACCGCTTAGAAGTGGAAGGATAAAAAGTAATGATAATAATCTTTTTCTATTCATAAATTCACTCGCTAATAAAGTCATTATAGGAATATAGAAAAGAAAAATCAGTGTTTTAGGAAAAACTTCGTGTCGATGGAACAAAAAACGTGAGTTTAGGATAACTCACGTAATTTTGCGTTCAACTTACGATAGATATTTAAAACCATCCATTCCTCACTACTTGCCTGATAGACATCATCAAGACTAAACCAGGCAAGACCACTATTTTCATCTTCCTTGATCTTCAGTTCTTCCTTTTCATCCGCCTCAAGAAGATAAGTCACATTAAGATGAATATGAGAAGAGACATATTTTCCTTTTTTTACATGACCATCTACGGTAAGACTTTCTATAGAAAAGATTTTTCCATCATAAGGTGAGATATGTTCTAAGCCAGATTCTTCTCTTGCTTCTTTTAAAGAGACAGCTAATAAATCTTCATTTCCATCCGCATGGCCACCAAGCCAGGCCCAGGATTTATATATCTTATGATAGCAAAGTAAAACCTTGTCGTGTTTCTTGTTGGTGATCCAACAAGAAGCAGTCATATGAACAAGACGGTTATCTCTAGAAAAGATGTCTGATTCGTTTCTAAGACAGGAAAGAATTAATTCTTTATCCTTTTCTTCTTGTTCGTTATAAGGCTGATAAGCTTCAATTTCCTTGATAAGATTCATCATTTTCGTTACCGTTTGACTCTAATAGATTACTCTGATCGGCCTCATTTAGTAAAGCGTCGGTTTTCTTATTTAAGGAGACCACTCTCTTATCAAATTCACCTTTCTTCTTAGAAAGAGAATCCATGCTCTTAGAAAAGGCGACCCAATCATCAAGAAGCATCTCATTTTCCTTTCTCAGCTTCTGAATATGAGCAATGACACCCTTGATGTTGTTTGCCACTTCATAATTGACCTGCAGCATACGAATATTGGCTAGGATTGGCTGAAGCGTACTAGGAGAGGTAAGAATGACATTCTTACTTCTCGCATAGTCGATGATGGAATGATAGAAATCATCATTGCTCTGTAAAAACGCATAGATGCCATCGCTAGGAATGAACATGATGGCATAAGATGCTGTCTTTCCGGGCTTGATATAATCAGAAGCAATCTTGGTGACTTGCTGCTTTAGAGCGGATTTGAATTCCTGGCGAAGTTCATGTTCTTCTTCTCCATCCTTAGTATCAAATAACTTGCTATAGGAAGTAAAGGAGAACTTAGAATCAATGCAGACCATATGATCCGGTTTAGGAAGATAGACAATCGCATCTGGTCTATTTCCACTTGATAACTCAATCTGGGTTTCATATAGACCATGAGTATCACCATAGACATTCTCTAGTATGCTCTCTAAAGCAATCTCACCAAAGCGTCCTCTCTTCTGATTGTTGGTCAAGACACCATTTAAGGAAGTAACTTCATCTTTCAAGGCATCTAAATTAGCCTGGGCTTTGGTGATCTGACCTAAGGCAAGAGTGACTTCTTTCATGCTACTAGCATTGGTTTCAAATCCCGTTTTTAGATTTCCTTCTACTCTCTTATTCAGTTCATTGAGTTGGTCGGTGACTAACTTAAGAAGAGAAGTATAACTATCGGAAATATCCTTTCTTGATTCCGTTTTAAATTCATTCATCTCTTTTCTGATTTCAGTTAGAGATTCATGATTGACCTTAGTGATCTTTTCTAGATAATCAAACATCTCTTTGGAATGATCAACATAATTACTTTCTTTTGGTTTACGAAATAATAGAAGGATGATTAAAACAACCAGCAAAAGCAAAATCACAATCGATAATATCAGTAATGCAGTTTCCATAAGATACCTCCAAGAAGTATTATACCTTTTTGAAGGTTTCAAAAAAGGCACAATAGAATTTCAAATCGCAAAAAGATATCATATAATGGTATGCGTCAACAAAAGGAGCTTACCCCTATGGATGAACAAAAAGAAAAGGAAGTCTTGACTCAAGAAACAAAAAAGACCCCATTATCCTTTGTCATAGATATGTTAAAAGGTGTCACGCTTGGTATCTCAGCCGCTGTACCAGGACTTAGTGCTGGTACGATTGCCATTGCTGAGAAATGCTATGATGGTTTAATTGATAACATCACCAACTTAAAAAAGAACTTCAAGAAATCCTTCTTATGGTTATTACCATTTGCCCTTGGTGCCATTGTTGGTGCTATCGCTGCCTTAATCGGTATACAGAAAGGCTATAACGCTGCTCCTTTTACCATCACTGGTCTATTTGGTGGCTTTATCATCGGATCGATTCCTGTTGCTATTTCTGAATTAAAAAAAGCAAATAACAGCAAGGAACTCACTTTCCATATTCTAGCCTTTGTTGTATGTCTACTTATTGCTGGAGGACTAGGTGTCACGACAGCCATCACGAATACGGATTTATCCACTTTCCTTCTTGAACGCGCTTGGTTTATGTATATTCTTGTCTTCATCGCTGGCTTTTTAGCCGCTGGCGCTTGTATTGTTCCTGGTATCTCTGGTTCCATGTGCATGATGGTGATCGGTATGTATATCCCAGTCATCAACACCTTTGCCACCAGAACTGGTGAATTATCCATCTGGGCTAGTGATAACACCATCTTTAAAGTCACCGGTCTTATCTTATTTGTCATTCTTGCTCTTGGAGCAGTAGTGGGTGTGATTGTTGCTTCTAAGGTCATGAAGAATCTTTTATCCAAACACAGAGTCACCACCTTCTATGGTATTCTTGGCTTGATTCTTGGTTCTTTAGTTTCGATGTTTATCAATTCTAGCATCTATCCTTTATATCCAACTCTTCCTGTCTGGGATTATGTTGTCGGCTCGATTCTCTTTGTCGTCTGTGCCTTCATCTCTTATTTCTTGATTCGTTTTACTAACAAGAACACTTCTCTTGAGAAATAAGATTAAACAAGTTCTAGATCTCCTGAGCTGTTGAGAAATCAACAGCTTTTTTCGTCTTTTCCTTCAAGTTTCATTTCATAAATGAAACAAGAAAGTAGAAATTTTCCGTTTGTTCAACATGTCTAATCTTTGACACTATAGAGAAACTGTTTCTTATGGTCGATTTTTCTTTGTCTTGAAAAAACAATTTTCACAAAAATCATAACGTTTTTGATAAAAACATACTATAATAAACTTGTATACAAGAAAGAGGTATATCATATGATCGTAGGAAACATCTTAGATTATTCCGCAAGAGACTTCGCTTACTCCAAGAATTTACAAATCGCCTTCAACTATATCCACGAAAAAGGTTTAGAAGGTTTACTCGCCTTAGAAGCAGGAAAACACATCATCAAAGAAGATGGTGAAGTATATTTGAATCGTTCGAGTTATGTCGGCAAGGAATTTAAAGATACGAAGATTGAGGGCCATGAGAAGTGGTTGGATATTCAGATTGTATTAGCAAACGAAGAGAGCATTGGTTATGTAGATAAAAGGAAATACGATGATTCTAATATCACCGTTCCTTATAACGTTGAAAAGGATAAGACAAATTATGCTGGTGAACTTGATGGCATCATCAAGACTAGCGGTGGATACTTTGTCTTAGTTTATCCAAATGACCTTCATCAGCCTTGTATCAAGGTCAATGATAAAGTCATTGAAAAAGCCGTCATTAAAGTGAAAATTGATTTCTAAAAGTAATAAATTCAAAGATAAAACTGGCCCAAAGCCAGTTTTTCTTTTGCCGTCAAAAAGGTCGCCCATACTAGGCGACCTTAAACTATTTTGCTATCTTGATAGCGGTATTGGTCTTACGAACCGTGTCAACCAAACTACCTTTATCCATAGGCTTGAAGAAGACATAACCTTGCAAGTAGGAGTCAGTATTGATTTCATGAATCATACGATATTGTTCCATGTTTTCCACACCGATCAAACCAGGCTTGATGTCGCTAGTCTTAGCCGCTTCAAGAAGACCTCTGACCATCTGATACTTCTGACGGTCGGTATCGATGAAACGGGTATAAACTCTATCGATCTTGAATTCAGAGACGCTGAGTTCCTTAAGTCTATCAAAGGAGAGGAACTCACCGCTGTATCTATCACAGATCATGACGACACCTAAGCTGGAAAGAGTATTCATGAACTTCTTCATATCGTCGTAGTGGTCATAAATATCTTTCTCAGTGATTTCAAAGCCTAAGAAGCCCTTTGGAATCTGATGCTTGGTAAACAATTCCTGAATCTTATCGGTCAAGTTCTTATCGGACAGGTAGGAGTAGTCGGTGTTGATGGTCAATCTTTCAAAGCCATAAGCCTTGAAGATGGAGACACCATACTGATCGTATAAGTCACCAATATAATCCAGCAAGGCAGAAGAGATGATACCGATTTTGCCGTTTGCGGCAGCGACTTTGATCAACTGGTCAGCGTTGAAGACGATCTTTCTATATTCGTCAGAAAGACGGAGAAGTAATTCCGCACCGAAGATCTTACGGTTGGAGGTATGAATAAGTGGCTGGAGGTTGACGGTGAAATCCTTGTTGGTGAACTTGTCGTCGATAACAGAAAGCATGAATTCGTTCTTACTGGCAGGTCTGGAGTAATCAGATTCATCAAAGTAGATGTAGTTTTGACCGCTCTTGTATTTGCCAGAGGAGTAAAAGTTCTCTGCGTGTCTTAAAAAGTCAGGAGCCGAGGCAAAGCCTTGTGGATACATGATTGGCAAATAGGTGATATTAAAGATCGTCTCATTATCCTTAAAGGAGGAGGTGCGATTAAGCTCATAGATGGCTTCGCATTCGTTGACGACGTCGATTTGACCATAGTCGGCTAAGACGACAGCCAGAGTATCTGGTTTATAGTAATAGACATTTGAAATCGTCTCAAGACCTCTTAATCGATCAGCAAAGACTCTTAAGCCATGGGTGGTAGATTCAGAACCAAATTTATCTAAAAGTTCCATCAGATTATCAAATTTTAACAGTAAGAGATAACCTCTACCGTTAAGATGATAAGCGTTAGTCAGAGTTTGAATCAAAGTGAAATAGGAGTTGACGAGTAAGTTAGAATCAAATGGATTTTCCTCTGGTACATTTTCGTTTTTTAAACGCTTGGCTAACATGATGACATCGTCATCCTGACGATGATTCATGTTGATGGTGGTAGTAGTCTCAATATCATAAGGGGCAATATGAGAACGCATTTTTCTACCGGTCTTGAGTGGACATTTATCACATGGTGTCTCTCTTTGATAGATCGCCTGATAGCAATAATCACCACGTTTGATCTTTCCACCTAAAGCATCGATGATACCATCGGAGATATCGGTTAGCTGATAAGTAAGAGGGTTGATCTTATACATGACAAAGTCGGATAGTTTCAAGACGGCGGAAGTGACTTTGGCTTCATCGGTAAGTCTGGCAACTCTTCTGACGGACAAGTAGAAATCCGCAATCTTGGTTGCCACCATAAGCATGGATTCCTTCATGTAGGTATCCAAAATCAGATCGTGATCCTGGTTGATGAAAAATAAGATAGCGCGAAGGTTGTTTCTATCGCCATAGATGGTATAGAAGTAACCAGACTGAATAGAAAGACGGTCAAATCCCTCGCCTAGGCGCTGAGAGAGATGAAGACGACGAGAGAAGTAGTAGGAACGATCATCATCCTTGATCTCACCAATAATTTGAATCAAAGGCATATAGACTTCTTCACCTTCGACAAAACCTGCAGAGGTTTTCTTACCGGTGTTGATCAAAGTGCGGTAGGTCTTAGTCGAGTCTTCTAAGACGATTAGACCGACCTGGTCGAGATTCATCAAGTTAGCATAGTTGGATAAGACTTGTTTTAAATCATTCCAAGGATTCTTTGCATAGATGTTTAAGGTGGTGATGGTAGCAAGAATCTTAGACATGTTGTTGAGGTTCATCGACTCGTTCATGACGAGTTTGTTATCCGACATGTTGATCAAACGGGATGGGAAATATTCGTTGATGATATTACCCATACGCTTGGCGTAATGAATATCGGCAAATAAGTCGTCGATCAAGGAGTAAGGATAACAGACGATGGCAAAATGAAGAGAAAGGGTGATTAAATTTCCCTGTTCGTTTTGACGGATCAAAGAGGCCTGATTGAGCAAGGAATTGATCTTTTCACGAATATCGGAAATGGAGTCGATGCTCGGAAGATAAAGATAGACACCATCATTAGACTGGGTAGCGGAGAAAAGAATGTTATCGTAGGTGCTAAAAGTTCTACTTAGATGTCCAATCAATAAATCCATCTCTTCAGGAGTCAAAAAGCCACCGTCTTCAAATTCATAATAAGCCTGAATCAAGACATTGCGATAAGACTGGGAGCAGAAGACAATTTCGGCTAAATGATCGTGGAAGGTGTGATGGTCGACAAGTCTTTTTCTCTTATCGATATAGTTGAGGTTGACTTTGGAATAGTTCTTATCCTGGGCTACCTGAACCATGTGTTCAAGTTCATAATTCAGTTCGCGGACATTGTCATTTAACTTTCTGATTTCCTGAATGTCATTAGCCCTATATAGCTCTAAGCCTTTTTGATGAAGTTTCAGTTTGATCAAGTTTCTTTCACTGGTTTCATAGATATCGGTGTAGAAGAGTTTATATAGACGAGAAGTATAAAAGATGAGTTCTAAAGTGTATAAGATAAGAAGAACCCCAAGGATAATAAGAAGCGCGATAAAGAAGATGATTTGTCCAGTTTTGAAATATAGGATGGCAAAAGTAGGCATGCTGATAACGGCAAGAATACCAGCAAGGATAGTCATGAGGATGTAGTGGCGGAAGAGCTTCTTCATGTTTTTGGATTTTATAGCAGCCATAACTAACCCTCCAAGATATCGGTTCTACCGATATCACCAATACTAGAAGCGATGACTTTACCCACTTCTACATAAACGCCAAGAACCTTGGAATATTCCTGGTAATCCATCGGATGACCAAGAGAAGTTTCCACGACCTTCAAGGCCACAAAAGCCACGTGGTTCATTTGACAGGCCAAAGCGACACCACCAAAGGTGCAATCAAAGACAACATCGCTGTCCTGAGAGGTAAGATTACCGTTGATCTTTAGTGGTTCAAGCTGAACTTCTCTGGTGTAGAAGGTATTCGAGGAGAAGAAAGTACCATCGATATATCTTCTTGTCGTTCTGGTATTTAAAGCATTCGTGATAATGGCTCTGATGTCGTTTTCCGATTTGAAGAAAGCAGGAAAGCCATTAGGAATCTGACCTAAGGAGACCGGTCTTACCGCAATCTGATCCACGTCGGATAGCATGACTTGCCTAGATAGGACGATATCGCCAAACTGAACGTTTCTCGAATAGCCGACACAAGTGCCAACCGATAAAACGAGAATAACAAAATATTTATCGATAAAATAAGAGGTGACGATAGAAGCGATATAGTTGGTATAGACTTCGCTGACCAAAGCGATGTCCTGGTTAAAAAGACGACCGAAAGTAACCGGATACTTATCGAAGAGTATCTCGTTATGTTTTTTGGATAACAGGGTTTCAAAATAGAGGACGTCGTCGTGACTTGATCCAACAATCAGAATCATTTGCTTGCCTCCTTTTCAAACGGGTTATTCAACAAGAACTTATCATAATCGGCTTTAGAGATACCTTGACTGTAATAGAAGCCTTGGATGGTATCACAACCCATCTTTCTTAATAAACTGACCTGCACCGCATCATCGACACCTTCCGCAATCACTTCCATACCGGAGATCTTACCAAGGTCGACAAGACACTGGACAATCTGACGAGAACGGCGATCGGTAGCGATGTTATCGATATAGGATTTATCGATCTTGATGGCATCAAATGGAATCTTGTTTAAGTTACCGATATTCGAATAACCGATACCAAAGTCATCCATCAAGACGCGGATACCAAGATCCTTTAATCTCTTGATGATGGAAACGGATAGGAATGGGTTAGCCTGAGAGGTGGTTTCCAAAATCTCAATCTGGATGAGTCGAGGATCGACATCATGCTTCTTTAGTGTTTCAATCATGACATCAAGGAAGTTGGCAGAATAGAATTCATAAAGTGAGAAATTCAAAGAGACAGGAAGAAGTCTTCTACCTCTCTTCTTGGTTTCCGCTAAGTCTTCACAGACTCTTTCAAAGACGTAGGTATCAAGTTCATGCGTTAAACCGGCAGCCTGAGCCTGAGGAACAAACATGCCTGGTGGAAGAAGTCCACGCGTTGGGGAATTCCAACGAATCAAGGCTTCAGAGGAAATGAAACGATTTCTGATCAAATCAAATTTTGGCTGATAATAAACGACGAATTCCTTGTTCTCTAAGGCTTTGGAAATCTGGATGGCATCATCCTGATTGACCTCGTTTCTTAAACCGATACGATAGAAGTTGAGAATTTCAAAGTTGCGCTCAGAAATCTTTCTGGCAAGATAGGCGTTCTCAATGGCTTCAATCAGGGTTTCACTCGGCTTTACTTCATCCACACCAAAATATGGGGTGACAAGAATATGCATGTTGTTGTTTTCAACAATACGGTATAGTTCATCATTGACGGTGTTGATGAAGTTGACCACATCCATTCTGGAATCGCCAAAGCAATAAATAAGGAAGGAACCTTCATCAAAACAGAAGATGTGCGATATGGCATTCTTGTGTTCGAAGAAATATTTATCCAGATAGAGGATGACCTTGGCGTTGAAGTTAATGATATCTCTACTTCTGGAAGCCTGGGCGGAGTTGATGGTACCGGTAAAGGCGATCAAGGACTGAGGGATATTTCTCTTCTTGAATCTCTTACGCAAGCGTTCGACAGTCGTTTCAAAAGCGACGCGGTTAAGGAACATCGTCTTCATACCAAGAGAATAGATGTTGGCGTTAACCAAAGATGCCTTTAAAGTTCGAGCGCTATAGAATCGAGAAATAGAGACAAAGAACATGGTCAGGAATAGTAGGATACCAAAAACGAAGGTCAGGGAAAGAATCACACCATACTCAGGGAAAAGATTAAGCACCACAAAAATCACGTAAACCGCACTTTGGGCTACAAACAGTGTTCCGAATACGATGGATAAGATTCCGTATAATCTAGAATTGGTATGCATCGTGATATTCCTTATCTTTATGTTTCAAATCAGTGGTTTTCCTTCATCATCTCAGCTAACATCTCAGCTTTTAATCTCTCCTGATCTTCTTTGGAGATGTCTTTTAAGACATCATTCTCTTTTTCTTCAGGAACTTCTTTTGTCATCTTCATACTAGCTAAAGACTTATCTTCTTTCATCATCTCAGCTAACATTTCGGCTTTGAGTCTTTCTTGATCATCTTTGGAGATATCCTTAAGAGAAGAATCTTCATCAACTTTTTCTTCTTTTGGTGAGATAGATGAAACATCATCTTTCTTACCATAGAGAATCTCAGCTAGCATCTCCGCTTTTAATCTTTCCTGGTCTTCTTGAGAAAAACCAGCTAAAGAAGAATCACTAGAAACAGCTAGAGCTTCTTCCTCTTCATCTTTTTGTTTGACCGCACGGATGATATCCATACCAGAGGTGAAAATAAGATACATGGCTGGGATAAGAAGAAGAATCAACAATCCCCAGGGAGAAGCGACAAATCCGAAGAATCCACCAAGAACAGGGGAATTGATCTTGACCACGCCGAGGAGTTCTTTTTCGCTGAACACCTGGTATTGGCCAGCACCTGACTGGTGCTCGGAGATATTGGTACCGGCGACATAGAAGATATATCTACCCTTGCCTAATTCGACATCTTCGCGATAGTCGATATAGCGCAAACGGTGGGTCATGACGGTATTGACGTTATTGGTTTCTTCATAGTAGGTAGAGGCAAGTTCAGGGATGTTCTGGGCTTTTTCATAACTTCCTGTATAGCTATCAAAGAAAGTGATATCGATATGGCTTTCCTTGGTGGTGGAATGATGAATCTCTTCCCATAAAGCATAGATATCAGCGGGATTATCCTTATGGGTGACAATGGCGGTAGAGACTGGGTATTCTGGTTCCATAGAGTCCGTCTGTACCACAAAGTTACCATAGCCATAAGGAAGAGACTGACCATAGTTATTCTCGCGGTTCATCATACCATTGATCTGTCCAATACCGACCACAACAAAGAGGAGAGCCACAAGGCCAGTGATGATCCATTCGATGATTTTTCTTACTTTACTTTTGTTTTTCTTTTCTTTTTC
>OMRU01000033.1 GCA_900313465.1 uncultured Clostridia bacterium | reverse complement strand
AGTCTCCTTGTCCAACATCGATGAAGGTGACCTTGTAGTGAGGAAGATAATCTGGAATGAAGGTAAGAGAGAAGAAAATAAGACTAGCGTATAAAGCAAGATTCTTCTCTTTAGAAAAGTTGTAGGTCTTCAAAATCAAATAGATTGCGAGCAATAAATAATAAATGATGACAAAAAAGATGGGTGGATTTCCTCCGCTTATGGAAAAAGGAACACCGCCGATGACTTTGGTGATGTTAAGTAGTCCCATAACGGGATAGTTAAAGATGATGCCAATAGGGGGAAAGACAAAAAGAAGCAATCCAAGAATGAATAAAAGATGACCAAAAGGAATGATGAGAATCTGAAAGAAGGGGGAAAGAAGATGAAAAGAAGGAGACTGATAGAGTCGATAGGGAAGATAGAATAAAAGGATAAAACCCATGAAGCGAAGATTAGCCATAACACCTTTCTTCTTCTCAGGAAATAAAGCCAAGGTAAATAGCAAAGGGAAGGGATAATAAAAAGAACCACTTAAAATGGAGTAGGGTTCTATGATCAACATGACAAAAGCGACTAAGGATAACTGGTTGATATAGCTGAGTTTATATTTGCTTTTATCACTAGTCAGATGGACGATTCTCAATAAGAAGATTCGTCTTATCGCATATCGATAATTGGAAAAGAATAAAAAGAAACAAATGAAAACAAGTTCAAAATAAGGATAGCGTTTTAATTGCTTCTCGTTTAGAAACTTTTTAGGAAGATTCAAAAAGAAGGAAATATGGAAACCAGATAAGGATAAAGCCGAAAGAATACCAAGTTCTCCCAAGGATTTGTTTTCTTCTAAGTCATATAAGGAATCTCCACAGAGGAGAGAAGAAAAGAAAGCCTTGGACTCGGGATTGAGAAAAGATAGGGCATAATTCTTCAAAAAGGTGTTGGATATGGGATTATGAAAATAATAGGTCGTCTTTTTGGCTTCAAACTGATAAAAGACACCCTGGGTTTTTAGATAATCCTTGAAGTTAAAGATGGATTCATAATGGGTAAAGGAAACAGGATTGCATTTGCCCTCTAGATGCACAAGAGAAAAAAGAGTGGTTTCTCCTCCCGTATCAGGAATTAGGTATTTTCCTGAGAAGGTAAGTAGAACATAATATGAATTTTTTCTAGCGATGCATATACCATCAAGGATGGTCTTACTCTCATCGCCTTTTGGCAGAATGAAAAGGAGGAGAAACCCAAACAAAGATAAGAAGAGCAAATATATGGAAAAGGATTCCAGTCGATAAAAATAAAGATAGAGGAATAAAAGAAGGGATAACAGCAAAAGAAACGGGCTAAAAAGGTAGGCTAATAGTCCAATCAGAAAAAACAGAAAAGCAAAGAAGATGGCCATCAGGCGATGCGAATCTTGTTTTTGACTTTTTCAAAGGTTGCTTTGCCTACACCTTTGACATTCAAGACGTCTTCTATTGCTTCAAATGGACCGCTCTGACTGCGATAGGAAATGATGTTTGGAGCCTGAGAGGAAGTAAAACCAACCGAGAGCAATTCGCTTTCATTGGCTTTGTTGATGTTGACTTTCTCGGCATCAGAATCCACGCAGAGATCAGAAATGATCAATTGTGGTGGAATGTAGAAGGAAGTGCGATTGTTGATGATGAGGGAAGTGTTGTAGGCGCTTGTGTCAGCTTTGGTGGTAACACCACCAGCTAAGGTGATTAAATCGCCAAGCGTCTTAGTTGGGTTGATATAGTAGGATCCTGGATGGTTGATTTCACCGCTGATTGCGATATTGACGCTGTTTTCATCTGCAACCAGGGTTGTGCTGTACCCGTTTAAGGTACTGTCTTGATTCATCGCCTCGACCGCTTTGTTTACTCCAGCTAGAGCAAATAGACCAACGACCGTGACAATCAGACCGATAACAATAGTTTTAAGCATATTTTCGCCTCCACATAATATATGCGTGTGAGGCTAGGCTTTTTAAAAAAGAAAACGAAAAAAATTAGCAGAAGAAAAACGTCCTTTGCAGGACGTTTGATTTACTTTGATGATTAGGCGATATCAACAATCTTGAGCTTGTATGGGTTCTTGACGTTGACAGTGACAGTTTCACCAACCTTGTGACCGATAATGGCCTGAGCGACTGGGCAGGTGTTGGAAATCTTGTGTTCAAGTGGGTTAGCTTCAACAGAACCGACGATAGTGAACTTGTGTTCCTTGTTTCTGGTGAGGTCTAAGACAGTGATTTCGCTGCCGCCTAAACGAGCAGTCTTTTCACCACCTTCTTCTTCCACTTCTTCAATGATGGTGTGATGATCGAGGATGTATTTGATCTTGGCGATTTCAGCTTTGATATTTTCGAATTTTTCCTTAGCAGCATCATAGTCGCTGTTTTCGGATAAGTCACCCTGGGATCTGGCAAAGTTGAGTTCGTCGTTGGCCTTTGGCATTTCGACTTCGGTCAAATTCTGTAATTTAAGTTCTAAATCTTCTTTACCTTTTCTGGTTAAAGCGTTCTTTTCAGCCATGGTTATATGCTCCTTCTAATGATGTTTCTAATTTAAGCGGAATAGATTATAACATAAAAACTAAAGTTTTTAATGAAAATATAACTTTTCTGGAAAAATCTAGAGAGAAATACCGCTGACAATGATTTCCGAGGCTTCTTTGATGGCGTCGCGATAGGAGAGGTTAGCTTTGCTTAGAAGATTGTCGCGGTGCATCATCTGCATGGATTCCATCATCATGGTCTGAACGAGAGTGACATTGATATCCTTCTTGAACACGCCGTTTTCCTGTCCCTGAATGATGAGTTTCTTGACTTTATCCCATTGAGTTCTATAGGTGTTGATGATCAATTCATATAGACGGGGATAGTAGGTGTTTAATTCCATGGTTTTTTCAATGGAGAGGCGGTCTTCGAATCTAGAACGGGTGTTGAGAATGCGAAGGAGTTTTTCTTTGATAGGAAGATCATCATCATAGAAAATTTCTTCCTGCTGCTCATGGACGGATTGGAAAGATTCATCGATAAAAACGTGAAAAATATCTTCTTTGTTCTTGAAATGTTTATAAATTGTTTTCTTGGAGATGTGTAGCTCTTTGGCTAGGTCATCCATCTTGAAGTCAAAACCATCGCGGTTGAATTGGCGCATGGCCTCCTCAAGAATCTGCTCTTTAAGTTCCATTTGTTTTTGCTCCTTATTTATGACTTTAAAACAAATGGTAAAGTTTATCACTAGAAAAGCGCTTACATCAACGCTTGTTTTATTTTCGAGTTTCCAGTCGAGTTTCCATTGAGATTGACAAAAAGTTTCGAATTGTTTTTTTAGATAATCATTGCTTTTTTATTTGGAAATAATATAATAGAAAATACTCAATGTAACCGCTTAGAAAGGAAAAAAGTTATGAAAATCATTCATGTTGCTGCTAAAACAGCCTTGCTTTCGCTACTCAACAGTGATGAGCAGAAAAAATATTATTGTGCCAAAGTAGATGGCAAAATCAGAGAACTTACCTATGTCATCGATAAAGAAGGTGACTACAATATCGAATTCTTGGATCTCACCGACTTGGATGCGACCAAGATTTATTCTGCTTCCATGCGTTATATCATCGCCATGGCTTGCAAGATTTTGTATCCAAAGCTGGAAATGAGATTCTTCTATAATATCTCTCGTTCCATGTTCTGTAAGGTCATGAACCCAAAGAATGTCAAAGTCTCTCCTGCCTTTGTCGATAAGATCAACAAGAAGGTTCAGGAACTGATCAAGATGGATCTTCCTTTAGAGAGAATCAAAGTCTCGAAAGAAGAAGCCATCGGTTGGTATAAGAAACAGGGCTTCAAGGATAAGATTCAGGTTATCAAGTATCGTTCGGAAAACTTTGTCCATCTCTATAAGACCAAGTGTTCGGAAATCGAATATTATGATTACATCTATAGCAATCTTGTTCCTTCCACTGGCTATTTAAGCAAATACAAGATTAAGTATTATGCCCCAGGTTTTGTCATTCAGGTTCCAAGAGCGGAATGCGGTGGTGAGATTCCTACCTTTGTGGATGAAGCCAAATTCGCTGAAGCCTTGATGACCACTTCTCATTGGCAAGAGAATAACCATCTCGATACCGTGGCTAACATCAACCACTTCATCAAGCAGTATTCACCGATGGCTTTAATCAACCTTTGTGAAGCAAGATGCAACAACGCTCTTGCTGAATTAGGTCATCGCATCGTTAATGTCGAAACGCCAATTCGTTTGATCTGCATCGCTGGTCCTTCCTCTTCTGGTAAGACAAGTTTTTCCAATCGTCTTGTCTTTGAATTGATGAGCAGAGGTGTTCGTCCAATCCGTATTTCTATGGATGACTATTTCTTACCAAAAGATATGTTTGTTCCAGGTACTTCCTTAGAGAGTGTGGAAGCAATTGATATCGCCTTGTTCAATGAACAGATGGATCAGCTAATCCGAGGTGAGACAGTCGTCTTACCTGTCTATAACTTCAAGACACATGAACGTGAAAACGGCAAGAAGGTTACCTTGCTTGATAATCAACCGATCATCATCGAAGGTATTCACGCTTTGAATTCTGTGGTCTGTTCTAATATTCCTACCACGCAGAAATATAAGATCTATATTGCTCCACAGCCACAGGTCAACATCGATGACCATACGCCGATTTCTATGACCGATATGAGATTATTGAGAAGAATCACTCGTGATGCCAGAACCAGAGGTACGGATGCCTTGACGACAATCCGTATGTGGCCAAGTGTCAGAGATGGTGAATTCAAGTATATCTATCCAACCCAAGAGAATGCTGACTTCGTCTTTGATTCCTTCATGCCTTATGAATTATCAGCTATCAGAAATATCGCTCTTCCTCAGCTTGATAAGATTTCACCAAATCTCAGTGAATATCTTATCGCCATGAGATTGAAGAATATGATTCGTTATTTTGTTCCAATTGGTTGTTCGGATATTCCTTGTAACTCTATCATGAGAGAGTTTGTAGGTGGTTCGTCGTTTAAAGACGCTCGTTAGTAACGAAAAAAGGGTCGCCCTGAAGATAGGCGACCCTTTTAATTTAGCTATATAATCTAAACAAAGATTAAAGCTAAGCCGATGGAATTTGATTAGTCAGCGAAATGAATATCGTTAGCTCTGAGACCCTTATCGGTAGAAGCTTCGGTGTATTCAACCTTCTGACCGACTTCAGCAGTCTTGAAGCCTTCCATGACTAACTGAGAATAATGGAAGAAATAATCCTTGCCATCTTCACCAGTGATGAAGCCATAGCCCTTTTCTTTGTCGAACTTTTTAACAGTACCCTTCATAGTCTAAACCCTTTCTTCACATTGACATTTCAATGCTGAATAAAAATATATCATAAAAATTTTATATGTGCGACAAAAAAATCATCTCTTTTAATGTAAGCGGTTACCTATAAATGTGCTCAAATGCATCATTTGGAGTGATTTTTTGCAATTTTTTTGAAATTATAAACCAAATCATGGTTGAAATTGCAAAACTTGCGAGGAAAGAAATGAAAAAAGGAATTATAGAAAATATATAGGTGTTAAGCAATTCCTTTAGGGTTTTTTGCAGTATTTGCTCTGTAATGATTGATATAAACAAAGATAAAATGAAACCTAATAATCCAATTGTTTGACATAATATCAGATAAAAAATACTTATATCCTGTTTGGTATACCCTAAGGCTAAAAGGATGCCAATCTGTTTCCTGTCCTTTAATAATATCAGGTACAGGGAAAGAGATAAAAGCATGACGGAAGTGATTAAGGAAAGGATGGCAAAACCTAAAAATAACATCGATAAGAAAGATAAGGTCTTTTTGATTTCCTGAATCATGATATACATGGGAAAAGAACCACTATAATCACCATATTTCTTGATATCGGTAAGATAATAATCTATAGAATGATGATTCAAATCTACTTTGATGACCGCTTGCTGGACTCTATTTTCATTGGCATTTAGGCCACCGTTCTGGAAACAATAGCAAAGAGGAAATAAAGAATCCTGATAGATTGCAATTTGCTCACTATCATAAATTCCGGTGATCAATACTTCACCAGAAAGAAAGTGGTTGTGGTATTTGTTTCCTACTTTTTCTATCTTATTCAAAGTTAAAGTACATAGT
Source organism: uncultured Clostridia bacterium (assembly GCA_900313465.1). Classification (GTDB taxonomy): domain Bacteria; phylum Bacillota_I; class Bacilli_A; order RFN20; family CAG-288; genus Enterosoma. The sequence goes on along the minus strand of OMRU01000033.1, from coordinate 1,627 downwards.
TTCTTATTTAAGGCTTGGGTGCAGGAATGAAATAGTGTTTCAGCCATCTTTTTGGAGATACCAATTTCATTCATCAAACGTGGAGCTTTTCCATAATAGGTCTTTAATGAGGTGTTGTTGAGAGTAGTGAAAATTAGCCCGTTATTTTGATCCATGCTCGATATCAGATCAGCTTTGATGACACCAGGGATCTCCTGAATCAAGGAACCCTGAAAAGAACCTAGATCCTCACTAGAATAATAAGCCTCATCTTCAATCTGATTTAGCTTCTCTTTGTATTTCGAAAAGAAGAACGGCTTAGCAAAACCAGAAATATAACCAGAGGCGGTATAGGTATAGACAGGAGAAGAATAAGATACGCTTAAGACATCATCAGGATGATGCTTGATGAAATGATTTATCTCATCAAGATTGACTTTGGGTAGATAGTCTTTGACTAAGGCGACGTGATTATGGGTGTTGATGTCTTCTTGTTTATAGTAGTTATCACTGACAATCATTTTTAAGGCGTAGTCGTGGCTTGTCTTATCAAAAAGGAAATGTTTTAGGAAGATGTCGGCATGTCCAGGATATAGACGAAATCCTTCACATTTTCTTAGCGTCCAAGGCTTATGATCAGCAAGAGATTCTTCTTCTAAGCATTCTTTAAAATGCATCACCTCAGTAACAAAGATATTTGCAAATAAACTGGATGGATTTATGATGTAACAACTTTTATCTGGAATGATGGCTTTGATTTTATAGGAGTGGTCTAAGTCATATCCCCATTCACTTTTTAAGGCTTGCAAGCGGAGCATCACGTTACTGTTTTTTAGTGCTTGATTGATCCTAGATAAGCTAGCATCATTGATGTTTTTTGGCTTGCTATCAAAAAGAAGGATATATAAGCCATAGAGAGATTCATCATCTAAGGCAAGAATCACTTCTTCTTCACTCACCTTGATGGTCTCATCGATTTCTTGAGTGATGATTTCTTCTGGCATTCGATATTCTAAAAAGGAATCGAGGGAGAGTTTATGTAGTTCTACGATTCTTGAGTTATATACTAACTGGATCGATTGATTGTTGCCAAAGATGGAATCTAAGGAAGTAAGATAGAAAGAACAGGTGTCGATGACATCCTCTTTGTAGGTGTTTTTTAAATATTCAAGTTCCTTGTAGTCTGCTGTGGTAAAGCCGTTTTGTTTATAGCCTTGTTCAGAAGGTGTGATGACTAGGGAATTCTCATCCATATAAGATGACATGGATTTTTGCATGGCTAGAGAGACGCTGCCCGATAACTGGAAGGATAAGGAGATAGCAAATAAGGCAAACATCAAAGAGAATAAGGTGATTAAGAGAAATTCTCTTTTGGTCTTTAAGGAGTTAAAAAGCTGCTCAAATAACGCTTTACCTAAAAATTGCTTTCGTTGATAATGTAGACTAGATACTTTTCTTACTTGGTTATTTCCTTCTTTGATCTTGGATAGTGTTCCATTGATCAGTTCATAGACACTAGCCGAATCAGGGATTTCTTCTTTCTCGTGGGTGATGATGATCACGAGTTTATTTTGGCTTTCTTTTTCTAGAATCCTGGTGATTTCTTTTCTCAGTTTTGGATTCAAGGAAGATAGAGGCTCATCACAAA